>JAJDNW010000001.1 GCA_022340465.1 Deltaproteobacteria bacterium
GCCGGCCAGGCGACCCTCCGCAAAGGGCGCTTTGCCGTTGACAAGCACATGTTCAAGCTATACGAGTATCCCCGTACCAATATATCCCAACGTTGCACAAACCCACGGAGGACTACAAAATGGCCCCCTCGACCGATTATCCGAAATTGCTGACACCCCTCCCCGGCCCCAAAGCCCAGGCCGTCCTGGACAAAGACCGGCGGTTCATATCCCCCTCCTACACCCGGGGCTACCCTCTGGTTATCGAAAAAGGCGACGGCGTTCTCGTCACCGATGTGGACGGCAACGTCTTCCTGGACTTTACCTCCGGCATCGCCGTCTGCAATACCGGACACCGGCACCCGGAAGTCGTCAAGGCTGTCAAGGACCAGGCAAATCGTTTCCTCCACATGTCGGGAACCGACTTTTATTACGCCATCCAGTCCGAATTGGCCGAGAAACTTGCCGGGATATCGCCGGGTGCGAGTGATCGGCGCGTGTTCTACAGCAACTCGGGCGCCGAAGCCATCGAAGCCGCCCTGAAGCTGGTGCGCTACCACACAAAACGCTCCCTGATCATCTCTTTTTTCGGCTCGTTCCACGGCAGGACCATGGGCGCCCTCTCCCTTTCGGCCTCCAAATCGATTCACGAAAAAGGGTTCGCCCCGCTGGTGCCCGGCATCACCCATGTCCCCTACGGCTACTGTTACCGTTGCCCCTACAACCTCACCCACCCCGCATGCGACACCTATTGCGTGGACTGGATCAGGGAGGACCTTTTCAAACGAACCATGCCCCCCGAAGAGGTGGCCGCGGTTTTTTCCGAACCGATCCAGGGCGAGGGCGGCTACATCGTTCCACCTGCCAGTTTTCATGAAAAGCTGCAGGCCCTTTGCCGGGAGTTCGATATCCTGTACGTGGCCGACGAGATCCAGACCGGCATGGGCCGAACCGGAAAAATGCTGGCCTGCGAACACTTCGGCATCGACCCGGACATCTTCACCCTGGCCAAGGGCATCGCCTCGGGCATGCCCCTGGGGGCCATGATCGCCCGGTACGACATCATGGACTGGGCGCCCGGATCCCACGCTTCCACCTTCGGCGGCAACCCCGTGAGCTGCTCGGCCGCCCTGGCGACCATCCGGGTCCTGCAGGACGGCCTGATTCAGAATGCCGAAACCATGGGAGCGTATTTTAAAAAGCAGCTGCGGGCCTGTCAGCAGGAATTTGAGTTGATCGGTGATGTGCGCGGCCTCGGGCTGATGCTGGGCGTCGAGCTCGTCAGGGACCGCGAAAAAAAGACCAAGGCCGTCGAGGAAAGGGACAGGCTGGTGCATGCCTGCTTCAAGAGGGGGCTTCTGATTCTGGGGTGCGGGGAAAACAGCGTGCGTTTCATCCCCGGCCTGACCGTTTCCAAAACGGAAATCGACCGGGCCCTGTCCATCTTCGCCGAATCGCTCAAGGAGTGTTCATGAAAACAGCTCGCAGCGCAGCCGGCTGCATGATCCTGCTCATCATTTTTTCATCAGCCGCTTCTGCAGGGGATCTTCCGAAATTTTTCCTGTCGATCAGGCTGGCTGAAAATGGCGAATCGAACGTGCAGGGCCACCGGGGCCTGATCTTCGACAGCCGCTATTTCCTTACCGATCGCTTCGATTTAGGTTTATCTTATCAGCTGACGGATCCTCAAAGGATCGGTATGCCCTCCAAGATCGAAAACCGTTTATCTTCGGGAAGCATATCGAGTGAAGCCACCAGGCAAGTCTGTTCCTTTTATTCGCTGTACCACCCTTTTGCAAGGGATCGAACCGTCGATTATTATTTGGGCGCAGGCATCAATCTTCAACTGTTACATGTCGAAGACATCGTGGATGAGGATTACAGGGTTACATCGGAAACACCCCCTGCACTGGGCGTTAGCGCTAAAACGGGCGCAAATTGGTTTTTCCACGAAAATATAGGCTTAACCCTCGACGCAGAAGTCGGAACCCTGTTTCATGACTATTCAGCAAAAGAGCGGCATACAGGATTGTCTGCGGATTTTAAATCACCCTGGCTTGTAGGTCTTCTAAGCATCGGCATCAGTTTCCGCTTTTAGGAAAAGGGTTATTTGTCCACCGTGTCCCGGGAAGCCATCACCTCCGCCGCTGCGATGACAATGTGCGCACCCAGACGACTGCGGTTTGCCTCTTTTCCTTGCTTTTTTCCTGCGGCGGGGTCATTTGATTGCTCATCTCAATCAACATGCGGACGTTGGCCATGGTCCCGGCAAGCTGCGAGGCAATGGCGCGCATGCCCATGATGTCCACCTGGTCGAAATAGTCCGGTCGCTCGTGCTGCACAACCAGCACACCGAGTCTTTCGGTTCCGCGGCAATCGTTGGGCCGTATTTGGGGTTATAGACCCGTGTCTTTTTGCCCCGTGATATACAAAAAGCCCCGATTGTGATACATGCCCGGTTATGGCTATATCGCAAAAAACACCCCTTCCCGCGGAAATAGCCGACAGCGCCGGAGAAAAACTGGACGCATGCCGGCGGGCCATCGATGCCGGGGGGAGATCCCTCGACACCCCTCTGACCGACCTTCCCGCGGTCCGCCACGTCTGGGGATTCAGCGAATTCGTCTCCAGAATGTGCACCAGGAGCCCCGGCATCCTCGTCAGCCTGGTGAACAGCGGTGATCTCGAGACCCGGTATGGGCAGGGTGAGTACCTGTGGAGGCTGGAGGCTATGGAAGCCGTCGCGGAAGGAAATCCGGTTCCGCTGCTTCAGCAGCGCCTGCGGCACTTCAGGTGCCGGGAGATGATCCGCATCGCCTGGCGGGACCTGGGGGGCCTGGCCGACCTCGACGAGACCCTGACGGACCTTTCAGGCCTGGCCGATGCCTGCCTCGAGTACGCCCTTGCCGTCCTTTATGACCGGCAGTGCAGGACCCTGGGCGTCCCTTTTTCCATCGACGGCATCCAACAATTTTTAGTCGTGCTGGGGCTGGGCAAGCTCGGCGGCGAAGAGCTCAATTTTTCATCGGATATCGACCTCATATTCGCCTACGACCGGCCGGGAAAAACGTCAGGCGGCCAACAGACCATCACCAACGAAGACTTTTTCGTACGGCTTTGTCGCAGCCTTATCCGCACGCTGGGGGAAAGCGGCGCCGATGGCTTTGTGTTCCGCGTGGACATGCGTCTGAGACCGGACGGGGAGAACGGGCCGCTGGTGATGAGCTTCGACAACATGGAAGAATACTACCAGCGCCACGGGAGGGAATGGGAACGCTATGCCTGGATAAAGGCCAGGGTGGCGGCCGGAGACAAACAGGCGGGCAAGCGGCTGATCGAACGCCTGAAACCGTTTGTTTACAGGCGCTACTTGGACTTCGGCATTTTCGAATCGCTCCGGGACATGAAGCAAAAGATTGCCCTGGAGGTCAAGCGCAAGAGCATGGAAGACGATATCAAACTGGGTCCCGGGGGCATTCGTGAAATTGAATTTTTTGGACAGGTGTTCCAGCTGATACGGGGTGGCGTCACCCCCGGGCTCCAGGACCGCCGCATCCGCAGCGTATTGCCGACCCTGGTCCATGAGGGCTATATCGAGCAAGGCGTCTGCACGGAGCTGATCGAAGCCTATCGATTCCTGCGCCGCACCGAACACCGTCTACAGGAATTCAACGATCAGCAGACCCACCGGCTTCCCGAAGGCAGCCCGGCCCGGGCCAGGCTGGCCCTTTCCATGGAATTTTCAGATTGGGAATCGTTTCTGCTGCGGTTGGACCGCCACCGGGGACGCGTCCAGGCCCATTTCGGCAAGCTGCTTGAAACCGAGCGGTCGGTCGCCGTCGATTGTGACGACGATGCCAACCGGGAAGAGCTGGCCTGCCTGTGGCAGGACCTCGACACCGGCCGGCCCGCGCTGGAGGCCCTGGCCCAGTCGGGATACGATGTACCGGAAGAAGTGCTCAACACCCTGGTACAATTCAAAAACAGTCCCAGGACCCGCGCCTTGAGCTATGGCGGAAGGGAGCGCATCGACAAGCTGATACCGCTGCTACTCGAAGGGGCGACTGTCTCGAACAAGCCGGCCGTCATCGTCCAGCGCATCACCGGCCTGCTGGAGGCGATCGAACGGCGCACCAACTACCTGGCCCTGCTGGTCGAAAATCCCAACATCCTGGAGCATCTCATCCGCCTGGCGGATGCCAGCCCGTGGATCATCACCTTTTTATCGCGTCATCCGGTGCTTCTGGACGAGTTACTGGATAGCCGGAGGCTCTATTCCCCGCTCGACAGGGGCAGGCTCCAGCAGGAACTCAGGGAAACCATGGCCCGGATCGATAAGGACGATCTGGAGTACCAGATCGAGGCCCTGTGCATCTTCCGACAGGTGAACACCCTCAAGGTGGCGGCCGCCGACATTACCGAAGTCCTGCCGCTCATGAAAGTCAGCGATTACCTGTCCGACCTGGCGGAAATCATCGTGGATCATGTGGTGAACCTGTGCTGGAATCATCTGACCGCCAGGCACGGCCTGCCCGTGGCCCGCATGGGCGACGCGACCTGCACCAGAGGCTTTGCCGTCATCGCTTACGGCAAGTTGGGCGGCCTGGAACTGGGCTACGGTTCCGATCTGGACCTGGTATTCATTCATGCCGGTGCCGGCGGACTGACCCGCGGCGAAAAACACCCCATTGAAAATTCGCAGTTTTTCTCCAGGTTGGGCCAGCGGGTTATCCACGTCCTCACGGCCAACACGCCGGCCGGAAAAATCTACGATATCGACATGCGCCTGCGGCCCAGCGGCAGCTCGGGTATTCTGGTCAGCCAGTTCGAGGCCTTCGAGACCTATCAGGCTCAGGATGCATGGACCTGGGAGCACCAGGCGCTGCTGAGGGCAAGGGCGCTTGCCGGGGACGGCGGACTGATCGACTGGTTCGAACAAACACGCAAAAAAATCCTGATACGCAAAAAAGATCCGCAAAAATTGCGGCGCGAGGTCGTGGAAATGCGCAAGCGCATGCGCAAATCCCTGTTGAAATACGACCCCGGCACCTTCGACATCAAACAGGGACAGGGCGGCATGGTGGATATCGAATTTCTGGTGCAATACCTCATCCTGCTGCACGCCCATGATTTTCCCGAACTTACGACTTATTCAGACAATGTCAGACAGATAAGGGCCCTCGAAAAAGCCGGCATTCTGAATGAAAACAACGCCTACCTGCTGCGCAGAGCCTATCTCGTCTACCGTGCCACCACGCACCGGCTGAATCTCAAAGAGGCATCCACCGCCCTCTCCGAGGGAACCTACCGGAACCTCCGCAGGCGGATATCGGACGTCTGGTCGGAATATCTCGGCCCGGACGGTTAAACCAAGTCCTGCGGTCATCGTTACAAAATTGTAGTATTTTTTCGCCGAACCTGACAATTTTGTAAAGGGCCACCACGAAAACCGACATGAAAAATTGTTCCAACAAACTGTATTTTAACAATTATTTCATTTTAAGCCAGAGTGGCATGCTGCTTGCTTTTATAGATGGCACATTGATGAGTCCATGCCCAACAGGGATTGTAAGATGACGAAACCATATCTGCAAATATCAAACAAACTGAAAACAGATCGAGAAAAGCTCATTGCCTCCATCGACCGTCTGCCGGTGATCGATTTTTTGCAAAGCCACAGCCTGATCCTGGACAGCTATTTCCAGCAGAGCTTCGAAGAAAGCATGGTGGGTCCCAGGATCGGCCTCAATAAAAATCCCTATGCCATCATTGCCCTGGGCGGTTACGGCAGGGAAGAACAGTGCGTGCATTCCGATGTCGACATTCTTTTCCTGTTTAAAAAGCACATTCCCGATGAAGCCGTCAGCCTGATCCAGGAAATCATTTACCCGCTGTGGGATCTCGGGCTCCAGGTCGGATACGCCACCCGGACGCTGAGTGAGTGCATCGGCCTGGCCCGCAAGGACTATGAAATACTGACCCCCCTGCTGGACGCCCGGTTTATCTGCGGCATGTCCCTGCTGTTTTCCGAACTCATGACGGCAACCAGGGAAAAAATTCTGCGAAAGATGTCTAAAAAAGTCGTCGCCTGGCTGGTCAGGACCAATGCGGAACGCCACCAGCATTTCGGCGACTCCACCTACCTTCTCGAACCCAACCTGAAGGAAGGACAGGGTGGATTGCGGGATTACCACACCATGCTCTGGATCGGACGCATCAAGATGAACATTCGGCAGGCCAGGGATCTGGAGTATTTCGGCTACCTCTCCCACGACGAATACCTGACTGTTACCGAAGCGCTCTCCTTCATATGGAACGTGCGCAACCGGCTCCATCTGCAAGCCGGCCGCAAGATCGACCAGCTTTATTTCGAAAACCAGATCAAGCTGGCCCAGTCTCTTAATTTCAAAAGCACCAATGGGCTTCAGCCCGTTGAAAAATTTCTGGGAACGCTGCACAGCAAAATGGACTTTATGAAGCAGCAGCACCTCATGTTTCTGAGAGAACACGCTTTGACCAGGAAACCACGCTATAAAATCAAATCCAAAAAGAACCCGGGCATCGAAAGCATAAGAACAAAGGGCGACACCCTGGAATTCAGCTCTTCCGAAGCCATCCTGCAGCAACCGGGGCTGTTGATCAACATATTCGAGGAAAGCACCAGGATGAGCCTGCCGCTCAGCGCCGAGGCCAAGCGCATGGTGAGCGAATTCAGCTACCTGGTCAACAATCGGTTCAGATCTTCCGAAACCGTGGTCGAGTCTTTCGAAACGGTACTGAAAGAACCCGCCCCCACGTTCAACGTTCTCAGAGAAATGCTGAACACCGGCTTTCTGGTGAAACTGATTCCCGAAATGAAGGGCATCGCCAACAGAATTCAATACGACGAATACCACCTCTACCCGGTAGACAAGCACCTTCTGCGCACGGTGCAGGCTCTGAAAAGATTCAACAGCGACCTGGATGAATCCGGCTGCTCCCTGTGTGGAAAGATATGGAAGGGGTTGAAGAACCGTAAGCTGCTGCTGTGGGCCGCCCTGCTCCATGATATCGGCAAGGGCGAGTTGGGTAAGGACCACTCCAGTGCGGGGGCCGTTATAACCCGCCGGATTCTGAAAAGATTCGGCTACCAACCCAAAGACATCGATACCGTCGCTTTTCTCGTTCAGGAGCACCTTTTGCTGGTCAAGATCGCCACCCGACGCGACATTCACGATGAGGAAACCGCCATCCACTGCGCCAGAATCATCAAAAAGATCAGCAGGCTGCAAATGCTATACCTCCTGACCGTCGCCGACTGCGTCTCCACCGGGCCCAATGCCTGGAATGAATGGACCGCAACCCTTTTGAGGGATTTCTTTCTCAAAATCGCCAATGTGTTGACAAAGGGAGAATTGGCAACACAGCGTGCGGTGAAGGCCTCGGAGCACAAAAAGGAGATCGTGCTGGCATCCGCCACCTCGAAAGCCGGCAAAGAGGAGTTGGAGAAGTTGTACCACTATATGTCGCCCCGTTACCTGCTCTACACGCCGGACGAGGAAATCCTGACGGATATTGAACTGTACCGGAAACTGGGCGACCGTTCCTTCGTTTGGGACATCTCCCGCAACCGGATGGTCGACTCGAGAACGGTGAGGATCTGTGCCCAGGACCGCCCGGGTCTGTTTTCCCAAATTGCCGGCAGCTTCACCCTGAACAATCTCGACATTCTCAACGCCCAGATTTTCACCTGGCGCAACAACCTGGCCCTGGACATTTTTTACGTCAAGCCGCCGCCGGACAAACTTTTCGAAAAGGAGCACTGGGAGCGAGCGGAAAGGGATTTTCAAAAAGCCCTCGCCGGCGACCTGGATCTCTCCGCAAAACTGGCCGAGAAAATAAAGACCCGCCGGACCATCAGCCCCAAGGTGTCCAAGGTGCCGCACCGCATCGTCGTGGACAACCACAGCTCCAGCTTTTTTACCATTATCGAGGTGTTCACCTACGATTTCCCCGGGCTGCTTTTTACCGTTACGGATGCCCTTTACAGGGCCGGGCTGGACATATGGGTCGCCAAGATATCCACCAAGGTGGACCAGGTGGTGGATGTTTTCTACGTCAGGGATTTTGATGGACAAAAAGTGGATTCAGAGGAGCAGGCCGATGCCATCAAAGCCGCCATTGATGCACGTCTCCCCAAGATCGTCTAACTTCAGGGTAAGGGGATCGACATCATCGAGCTTATGAACGTAAAAAAAATGCAGTCGATCGAAAAAAACAGAAGCGGAAAAGGAGCTGCAACATGAAAAAAATCGAAGCGATCATTAAACCTTTCAAGCTGGATGACGTGAAGGAGGCCCTGAACGAGATCGGCATTCAGGGAATGACGATCTCGGAAGTCAAAGGCTATGGAAGGCAGAAAGGTCACAAGGAAATTTACCGCGGTGCGGAGTATGTCGTGGACTTCATCCCCAAAATCAAAATCGAAATCGTGGTCTCCTCGGAGCAGGCGGATGCGGTTGTCGAAAAAATCAGGGATGCGGCCAACACCGGCAAGATCGGCGACGGAAAAATATTCATCTTCGCGGTGGAGGAAGCCATTCGCGTCCGCACCGGCGAAAAGGGCACCGACGCCATATGACGGCCGCGTTCACGACCATAGCAGGCCCGGCGCACTTCCTGAACAATGGGAAAATGACAGCATGCACGTTTGACGAACAAAAAGGTAATCCAAATCCCACTATCAAAGGAGAAAAAAATGACAGCTAAACAGGTACTGGAAATGGCAAAAGAAAAAGAAGCAAAGATGGTTGATCTGCGATTCATGGACTTCCCCGGCGTATGGCAGCACTTCAGCGTACCCGTAGGTGAATTGGATGAATCCAGTTTCGAAGATGGCTTCGGTTTCGACGGTTCCAGCATTCGTGGCTGGCAACCCATCAACGCCAGCGACATGCTGGTAATTCCGGATGCGGCCACCGCCCAAATCGACCCGTTCTGCAAAGAGCCCACCCTCGTTCTGGTCGGCGACATCGTCGACCCGGTAACGCGCGAGGCCTACACGCGCGATCCCCGCCACATCGCCAAAAAGACCGAAAACTATGTCAAGAGCACCGGCATCGGCGACACCGTGTACATCGGCCCAGAGGCCGAGTTCTTCATCCTGGACGACATCACCTTTGAATCCTCGAAGCACCGCGCCTTTTACGAAATCGATTCCATCGAAGGCACCTGGAACACCGGCCGCGACGAAGCTCCCAACCTGGGCTACAAACCGCGTCACAAGGAAGGTTATTTTCCGGTACCTCCCATGGACAAGTTCCAGGATCTCAGAACCGACATGGTGCTCACCCTCGAAAGCCTGGGCATCGACGTCGAATGCCAGCATCACGAAGTGGCAACGGCCGGGCAGGCGGAAATCGACATGCGCTTCAAGCCCCTCCTGCAGATGGCCGACCAGCTCATGTGGTTTAAATACGTCCTGAAAAATGTGGCCTACCGCAACGGAAACACGGTGACGTTCATGCCCAAGCCCCTGTTTGAAGACAACGGTTCCGGCATGCACACCCACATCAGCATCTGGAAGGACGGCAATCCGTTGTTTGCGGGCGAAAAATATGCCGGTGTTTCTCAGGAAGCCCTCTATGCCATAGGCGGGATACTGAAACACTGCCAGGCCCTATGCGCTTTCACCAACCCGACCACCAACTCATACAAACGCCTGGTTCCCGGCTTCGAAGCCCCGGTCAACCTGGCCTACTCCAGCCGCAACAGGAGCGCCGCGGTTCGTATTCCCATGTACTCTTCGTCACCCAAGGCCAAACGCATCGAGTTCCGGACCCCGGACCCCTCGTGCAACGGCTACCTCGCCTTTTCGGCCATGGTGATGGCCGTGATGGACGGCATCGAAAATAAAATCGACCCGGGCGACCCGCTGGACAAGAACATCTACAACCTGCCGCCGGAAGAGCTGGCCGAAATCGGGTCCGCACCGGGTTCTCTGGATGAAGCCCTCGCCGCGCTAGAGGCCGACCAGGACTTCCTGCTCAAGGGAGATGTCTTCACCCAGGATGCCATCGACATGTGGATCGAGTACAAGATCGAAAACGAGGTCAATCCCGTGAGACTGCGCCCGCACCCTCACGAATTCTTCCTCTACTACGACATTTAAACGCAAAAACGGCCCGGCGCTATGATCGCCGGGCCGTTTTTTTCCCCGTTATCTGTAGTCCCGGTAATCCACCCCGTAACGTTTGGCCTTGTAGGCAAATTTCCTGACGGTCGTCTTGAGTATGTCCGACGCCTGGGTCACGTTCCCCCGGGTGTTTTTCAAAGCATCGATGAGAATCTCCTTTTCGAGTTTGGCCACAGCCTCCTCCAGGGAGTGGGTCGGCATGGTATCGGACTCCGTTCCCGTCTGCAGCGTCGGCGGCAGGTTGTAGCTGTGGATCACCCCTTCCTCGCAGAGCAGAACGGCCCGTTCGATGCAGTTTTCCAGTTCCCGGACATTTCCCGGCCAGTGGTAGTCGATCAGCATGTCGATGGCCGGCGTGGAAAAGCGCTTGATGGACTTATTGTTCTCCTTGGCGTATTTCTCCAGGAAATAATCCGCCAGCAGCAGGATGTCGGTTTTGCGCTCTCTGAGGGGCGGCATGTAGATGGGAAAGACGTTCAGGCGATAGTACAAATCCCCCCTGAAGGTTTCCGTCTCAACCGCCTCTTCCAGGTTTTTGTTGGTCGCCGCAATGATGCGCACGTCGATTTTTATGGTGGCGTGCCCTCCCACGCGCTCGAACTCTTTTTCCTGAAGCACGCGCAAAAGACGCACCTGGACGTCCAGCCCGATGGAGCCGATCTCGTCGAGGAAAATGGTTCCCTTGTTGGCCATTTCGAACTTTCCCAGCTTCTTGCTGATGGCGCCGGTAAAGGCCCCTTTTTCATGTCCGAACAGCTCACTCTCGATCAGGTTGGCAGGCAGGGCGGCACAGTTGACCTTCACGAAAGGCCCCTTGGCCCTCAAACTGTTGTAGTGAATGGAATTTGCCACCAGCTCCTTGCCGGTACCGCTTTCGCCGCGCACCAGTACCGTGGCGTTGCTTTTGGATACCTGGGATATCATCTGATAGACTTCACGCATCTTGTTGCTGTTGCCGACAATATCGGTAATGCGATATTTGTTCTTGAGTTCGCCCCTGAGCCTTCTGTTTTCTTCCCGCAACTGGTCCTTTTCGATGCGGATGGTTTCCAGGTTGATGACGTGTTGAGCAATCATCGTGGCAATCACGGCCATGAGATTCTTGCCTTTTTTCAAGGAATAGGTCTCGTCATACACCTTGTCCACACTGAATGCCCCGATGACCTGCTTGCCCCTTTTCACCGGAACACAAATAAAGGAGATCTCATCCTTCATTTTCATTTTGCGCGAGGCGGTCCGGTTGAGAAACAGCGGCTCCTGGCTGATTTTAGGAATGGCCAGCGCCTTTCCGGTTTCTATCACGCGCCCGGTGATGCCTTCGCCGATTTTGTATTTAACGCGCTCCATGGCTTTTTTTGAAATGCCGTGGGCCACTTCGATGTTGATCTCGTTCCGCAAGGGATCCAGTATGGTAACGGCCCCCCGTTCCATTTTCATGGAATTGGAAAGGATGTCCAACACCTTGTACAATGACGTTTTCAGGTCCAGATGTTCGTTCAGGGCCTTGCTGATCTCATAAAGCAGGGTGGTTTCTTCTATCTTTTTCATGGGTCCTCTGCGCTGCATCTTCCTGTCTTCACCGTTTCCGGTGAAAACAGAAAAAAACATTGAACACTCCCCGCAGCAAGCTTAAGGGGAATCTTCACCGTAAGGAATTCTATCAATTATGATTCACTCGCTTACCCTGCAGCAAGCTGCAGGGAATGCGCTCGCTATCTCGGTTCATCACGAAAGCGTGACAGGATGAACCCACGAAAATTTCGATCGCACTTTCGTGTTTTTCCCTGTTCGTGTTTTCATGATCATCTTTCATTATCCTACACTGACCGTCTAAATTGCCATATGTTAACATTTTTGTAATTATTTTCAAGCCTCGATTGATGCCCCCCCGCCGCAAGCTCAAGGGGAATCTTCACCGTAAGGAATGCTATCAATTATGATTCGCTCGCTTCAAAATTGTGCCCTGCCCTCCCCTGTTTGCGATCAGGCCCGTTATGCGGTATGCTGCCCTCATAGCGGCATGGTTCCGATCACCATGAAGGTGGCATGTCAATGGCTCTGAAAGGGCATCGTCTGTCTCACCACCCGCTGCGCTCGAACCAAAGAGGACGCCGAGGAACTAATTTTAGGGTTCGAGAGGCCGAGTGACCAAGTGAAAAAGAGGCCAGGTGTTGTCTGGATATCGCTGGAGCAGCCCAATGATTCTGCACATCGACATGGACGCCTTTTACGCCTCCGTCGAGCAACGCGACAATTCGGCGCTGAAGGACAAATGCGTCATCGTGGGGGGGACATCCGGGAGGGGGGTGGTTTCGGCCGCCAGCTACGAGGCCCGGAAATTCGGAGTCCATTCCGCCATGCCCATATTCCAGGCACGCCGGATATGCCCGGATGGTGTCTACATCCACCCTCGCATGGCGCGTTACCGTGAGGTCTCGCAGCAGATAATGGAGGTGCTGCAAGGCTTTTCCCCCCTGGTCGAGCCCGTATCCATCGACGAGGCGTTCGTTGACACCGCCGGCTGCGAACGCCTTAAGGGAACGCCGGAAACCATTGCCCGCTCCATCAAGGCCCGCATCGTGCAAGAAACCCGTCTGACCTGCTCCATTGGGGTGGCGCCCGTCCGCTTCCTGGCTAAAATCGCCTCGGACCTTCACAAACCCGACGGTCTGACTGTCATTCATCCACAGGAGGTTACCCGATTCATAGAAACGCTTCCCATTGAAAAAGTGCCCGGCGTAGGAATGAACGCCCGACGGATTCTGGAGGATGCCGGCATTCGCCACCTGGGGGACGTACCTCTCCATTCGCTGCGTTCCCTGGAGAAAAAACTCGGTAAATTCGGCCGCCGTCTTGCGGAGCTGGCCGCCGGCATCGACAAAACACCGGTTTCACCCGACAGTGACCGCAAATCCATCAGCTCGGAAAAAACCCTGGATCGCAACACCCGTGACCGGGAGCAATTGGAAAAAATACTGCTGCTGCAGGCACAGGACGTCGCCCGCGATCTCCGTATAAAAGCGTTCCGGGCGCGGACCATCACCCTGAAGATCAAACAGGCCGATTTCAAGCAGTTCACCCGCAACAAGACAATCGGCATTCCGACCCAGTCTTCCGAGACCATCTACGCAACCGCTCTCGAACTTTTCCGCCGGTGCCGCCTCACCCAGGCGGTCCGCTTGATCGGCGTGGGCGCCTCCGGGTTCATCAGCGACACCGTACCGGTCCAGATGGAAATCTTCGCCTCGACGGCAAAGAGCCAGGATCGAACATGGGCGGACGTGGACCGCGCTCTCGACCGGATATCCGAAAAATTCGGCCGCGATGCCGTAAAACGCGCCGTTCTGGCCGGAAACCGTCCCCTGCCCAAAAGCAGGACCTAACGCCTTTCGTAAGCCCCGGATCTGCCGGAGGTCGCTGACCTGGTCAGGAACAACCATTGACACACCCCCACTTTATTTATATGTTGGCGTCAGACATCCCCGTTCCGATCAACCATTAAAGAAATCGCGGCTTAAAGATCCGATAGCTGCGCACTAACCTTAAACGAAAGAAAGGTTAAAATGAAACGCATTGCGGCTCTAGTAGGCAAGCGGCTTTTCCTCGGTTTAGCGACCATCATTGTCATCTCCGTTTTGATCTTTGTCGGCATCGAAGCGCTGCCCGGCGATCTGGCCGAGGCTATCCTGGGGCAAGAGGCCACGCCGGAAACCGTGGCGGCCTTCCGCAGGGAACTGAAACTGGACCTGCCGGCCCACGTGCGCTACTTCGCCTGGCTGGGGGGTATTTTAAAAGGGGATCTGGGCAATTCACTGGCCAACGGCCGCCCCATTGCGGGACTGATCGGGTGGCGGTTTGCAAACACCCTTTTCCTGGCCGCCATGGCCGCCGTGATTGCCGTGCCCGTTGCCGTCATCCTGGGTATACTGGCGGCCTTGTACCGCAATTCCCTGTTCGACAAAATCATTTCCATGGCCACCCTCAGCACCATCTCCTTCCCGGAATTTTTTGTGGCTTACATCCTGATCGTCCTATTTTCGGTAAAGATCGAGCTCTTTCCCAGCATCTCGAACATTAACAGCCAAATGCATTTCTGGGAAAAGTTAGACGCCATCGTCCTGCCGTGCCTGACACTCACGCTGGTGGTCGTGGCCCACATGATGCGCCAGACCAGGGCCGCCATCATCAACATTTTGGCCAGCCCGTTCATCGAGATGGCGAGGCTGAAGGGCCTCAAGCCTGTACGCGTTATCGTCCTGCACGCCTTCCCCAACGCTCTGTCGCCGGTCATCAACGTCATCGCACTCAATCTCGCCTACCTGGTGGTGGGCGTGGTCATTGTCGAGGTGGTGTTCGTCTACCCGGGCTTGGGCCAGCTTTTGGTGGACTCCGTATCCAAAAGGGACATCCCGGTCGTCCAGGCCAGCGGACTGGTATTTGCGGCCACTTATGTCACCCTCAACCTGCTGGCGGATATTCTGTCCATCATCAGCAACCCGCGATTGAGAAACCCACGGTAAGCAAAGAGAGAAGGAGACAGAGAAGGATATGAACTTTTTCAAGTTGCTGCGACAATCTCCCTGGAGCGCCCGCATCGGTATGGCCATGGTACTTATCAACGTGTTGGCCGCCATTCTCGCACCGCTTATCTGCCCCTACGGTGAAACCGAAGTGGTCGGCGACGTTTGGATGACGCCCGGCGGTGACAACTACCTGGGAACCGACCATCTGGGCAGGGACTTGTATACCCGGCTTATCTACGGTGCCAGGAACACCATCGCCATCGCGTTCGTCACCACCCTGCTGTCGTTCTTCGTCGGTTCCATCATGGGTTTTTTTGCCGCGACCCTTGGTGGCTGGACGGACCTCGCCATCAGCCGCGTTATCGATATTCTGATGGCCTTTCCCACCCTGATTTTCGCCCTGATGGTTCTCTCCGTGGTCGGCACCGGTACAACGGCCCTGATTGTCGTCATCGCGCTGCTGGATTCGACCCGTGTATTCCGCCTTTCCCGGGCCGTGGCCATGGACATCGCCGTGATGGAATATGTAGAAGCCGCACGCCTGCGCGGCGAGCGCATCTGGTGGCTCATGCGGCATGAAATTCTGCCCAACGCGCTGCCGCCCCTGGTAGCCGAATTCGGTCTGCGTTTCTGCTTCGTCTTTCTTTTCATCGCCGCCTTGAGCTTTTTGGGACTGGGCATCCAACCCCCCACGGCCGACTGGGGGGGGATGGTGCGCGAAAATGCAGGCGCCATCACTTTCGGCATCTTGACCCCGCTGTTTCCGGCAGGAGCCATCGCTTTTCTGACCGTGGGAGTCAACTTGATTGTCGACTGGTTCCTGCAGATTGCCAGCGGGCTGAAAGACTAAATGACGCTAAGCAGATGACAGCGAAGCAAAATGACCGTAGTTAATATGGATACTATTGATCGGAACTGAATAAGAAAATTTACGAGACTGCAACCATCAAAGGAACAGATATGGCACCGTTGTTGAAAATGCGTAAAATCTTCATCGAGGGGATGAGTGACGAAAAGTGGAATCCCATCATCAAGGGCCTCGACCTCACCCTGGAGAGGGGCGAAGTGCTGGGGCTCATCGGTGAATCCGGGGCCGGCAAATCGACGCTGGGCATCGCCTCCATGGCCTATACGCGCCAGGGGTGCAGGATCTCCTCCGGTTCCATCGTTTTTGACGGCAAGGAGCTGTTCGGGGCGCCCAAGGAAACCCTGCGGAAAATACGCGGCAACCGCATCGCCTATGTGGCTCAGAGCGCCGCGGCCTCCTTCAACCCCGCCCACCGCCTGATCAAACAGTATGCCGAGTCCCCGGTTCGGCACGGTGTCATGAGCTTCGAGGAAGCCGCCAGGGAAGCCAAGGACATCTATAAGCGGCTGCTGCTGCCGGACCCGGATCACATCGGCTACCGCTACCCCCACCAGGTATCCGGCGGCCAGTTGCAGCGCGCCATGGTGGCCATGGCCATGTCCTGCCGTCCCGATCTGATCATCTTTGACGAACCCACTACGGCCCTGGACGTGACCACCCAGATCGAAGTCCTGGCGGCCATCAAGCGCATCGTTCGGCAGTTCAACACCTCCGCCATCTACATCACCCACGACCTGGCCGTGGTTGCCCAGGTCGCCGACCGCATCATGGTGCTGCGCTACGGCAACCTGGTGGAAGAAAACGACGCCCGGGAAATGATCGCCAACCCCAGGGAAGACTACACCCGCAGGCTTTTGTCGGTCCGCACACTCAAGGAGGAAAAGGATCTTTCAGAAAGTGAAAAAGACGTCATCCTGGAGGTCAACAACGTCACCGCCAGTTATACCGGCAAAACCAATGTCCTCGAAGATATCGATTTAAAAATCCGCAAGGGTAGAACGGTGGCACTGGTGGGGGAATCGGGCAGCGGCAAGAGCACCCTGGCCCGGGTGATCACCGGCCTGCTGCCGCCCACAAAGGGCAATGTGTTGTACGAAGGCAATGAACTGTCACGGGAGCTGAAATCGCGACCCAAGGAGCAGTTGCGGGTCATGCAGATGATCTATCAGATGCCCGACACCGCCTTGAACCCCAAGCAGAAGGTGCACAGAATCATCGGCCGACCGCTGCAGTTCTACTTCGGCATGCATGAAAAAGATCGTGAACAGAGGGTTTACGAACTGCTGGAAAAGATCGAACTGTCGGAAAAATATTACGACCGCTATCCTACCGAACTTTCCGGTGGTGAAAAACAACGCATCTGCATCGCCCGCGCGCTGGCCGCGGAACCCGACCTGATCATCTGCGACGAAGTCACGTCGGCCCTGGACCAGCTCGTTGCCGAAGGCATCCTCAAGCTGCTGCAGGATCTGCAGAACGAACTCAGGGTTTCCTACCTCTTCATCACCCACGACCTGGCAACGGTGAAGGCCATTGCCGATGAAATCGTGGTCATGCTCCAGGGCAGGATCGTCGAGCAGGGTGTCAAAAAAGAGATCCTGACGCCGCCCCATCACGAGTACACGGATCTTCTGCTTTCATCCGTTCCCGAAATGGACCCCGACTGGCTGGACAATCTGCTTGCGGAAAGGAAAGCAAAAGGAAAGCTGTCTACGTTCATGGACGCTTAAAAATAAAAAAGCCGCTTACGATTGAAATCGCGCGGGGCCTTTTTTATTTTGTTAACACCAGCGTGTCGGCCGGTTTCCAGGAAATCCAGACATCGCTGCCGATCAGGATCGACGTGGCCGTGTCGCTCTCTCGATTCCTCACTTCGACCATCAGTTCCCTGCCGGAGCTGTTTTCCAGAAATACCTGGCAGGTGCTGCCGTAGTAAACCACATTAACTACCCTGCTGCGGAACTTGATCCGCTCTCCGTCGGGTTCGACGTTTGTCAGATCGAGCTTTTCCGGGCGTATCGCCAGGATGACCTGGCCCTCGGCCCGCTCACCGGCGGGAAGCGTGTCCATCGGAACCAACGCCTTGCCGGCGCCCTCGATGTCGACCACCAGGCTGCGGCCCTCCACACCCATGACATCGGCCTTCAGCTGGTTGATCTTGCCGATAAAATCAGCACAAAATCTGCTGTTGGGCCTCTCGTACAGCTGCAGCGGCCCGTCCACCTGCTTCACTTCACCGTCCTTCATTACGGCAATACGGTCGGCCGTCGACAGCGCTTCCGATTGTGAGTGGGTGACGATGATGAAGGTAATGCCCACCGATTTCTGCAGGTTGACCAGTTCGATCTGCATGGCCTCCCGCAGCTTGGCGTCCAGGGCCGACAAGGGCTCGTCCAGGAGCAAAACCTTGGGTTTCTTCACCAGCGCCCTCGCCAGCGCGACCCTCTGCTGCTGGCCGCCTGAAAGCTGGTGCGGCATTCTGTGCTCGAATCCGCCCAGCTTGACCAGTTCCAGGGCTTCCGGCACCAGTTTCTGGATGTCGTTGTCCTTGATTCCGGTGACCTTCAGCCCGTAGGCCACGTTTTTGGCCACGGTCATGTGGGGAAAAACCGCGTATGATTGAAACACCATGTTGACCGGCCGGCGGTTGGGATCGACACCTTCCATATCCTGACCGCCCACGATGATCCTCCCGCTGGTGGGATTTTCAAAACCGGCGATCATACGCAGCAGGGTCGTCTTTCCGCATCCGGAAGGTCCCAGCAGGGCAAAAAATTCACCCTCGGCGATGTCGAGGCTGACATCGTCAACCGCCGTGACCGTGCGGTTGAAAATTTTCGTGACATTCTTGATGCTGATGATCGGTTGCTTGTCTGTCATACGGGCAGTCCTTTATTCTTCCCTCCGCGGGCCTGGAGAACCATGGTCACTACCGTCAGCAGCAGGGTCATGGCTATCAACACCGAGGATGCGGCATTGACCTCCGGCGTCACGCTGAAGCGCACCATGGAAAATATTTTTATGGGCAGGGTCGTGGATCCCGGTCCGGAGGTGAAAAAGGTGATCACAAAATCGTCGAGTGAGAGGGTCAGGGCCAGCAGCGCGCCCGCAACGATTCCCGGCATCATGTACGGCAACGTGACGTCCCTGAAGGTCTGCCACTGGTTGGCCCCCAGGTCGCGGGCCGCTTCCTCCAAGGATTGATCGAAGCCGGCCATGCGGGCCCGCACCACCACTGCCACGAAGGGCAGGCTGAAGGCTATGTGGCTGACCGTAATGGTAAACAGGCCCAGATCGATGTGCAGGCGCGAAAAGAAAGCCAGCATGGCAACGCCCATGCAGATCTCCGGTATGATGATCGGCAGGTGGATCCAGCCGTCGAAGGCGTTTTTGCCCGGAAACTTGAACCGGTACAGGGCCAGCCCGAGCATGGCCCCCAAAAGCGTGGAGACCGCCGTCGAGATGCCCGCCACGATGAGGCTGTTCAAAAAGGCATCGAAGAGGGAGTCGTTGTGAAAGGCCTTCACATAGTACTTGAACGTAAAGCCGCGCCAGGTAATGTTCCGCCGGCTGTTGTTGAAACTGAAGGCAACCAGGGCCACGATCGGAAAATAGAGAAAAATGAAATTGAGCAGCATCACCAGCTGAAACCACTTCTTGCGGGTGTACTCCAGCGGGGTCGGCCGCGCCTTTTTTACACGGGGCCGCGAACCCTTTTCGCGGCTGCTGTTTTGCAAAGACCTGTCCGACATGTCAGTAGCTGACTCCTTTCGACTTCGAAGACACCACCGCCCTCAGCCAGAGCGCGATGAAGGTGACGTACAAGAGTAAAAAAGAAAGGGCCGACCCAAAGGGCCAGTCCCTGGCCGGACCGAACTCCTGGGCAATCAGGTTGCCGATCATCATGCTGTCCGTACCCCCCAGAAGCACCGGCGTCAGGTAGGTCCCCAGAGAGATGATGAAAACCAGCAGCAGTCCCGAGAGGATGCCCGGGAAGGCCAGTGGTATGGTCACCGAAACCATGGTGCGCCACTGGCCGGCCCCGAGGTCCAGGCTGGCTTCCATGAGCGAGCGGTCGATTTTTTCGAGGGTGGCGTAAATGGGCAGCACCAAAAACGGCAGCGCCACATAGACCAGACCGATGACCACGGCGGAATGGTTGTACAGGAGGGCCAGGGGCTTGAACGTCCCCATGATGTCGGGCAAACCCACCAGGCTGAACAGGGCATCCAGCCTGCCGTGAACCCACTCGAGCCCGAAGTTCAGGAACCCCCGGGTCCTGAGCACCGCTATCCAGGCATAGGTGCGAATGAGCAGGTTGGTCCAGAAAGGCAGAATCACCAGCAGCAGCAGCATATTTTTGTAGCGCGCCGGTGCAAAGGCAATCCCCAGGGCCACGGGAAATCCCATGACAAAACAGATCAGGGTCGTCAGAAACGCCGTCCAGGTGGATTTCCACATGATGCCCAGATGGATCCACTTCAGCGCCCGGGCATAGTTGCTGAATGACAGGGCCAGCAAGGTCTGCCCCTGGGGTCCGCGCTGGCCGAAACTGTACACCCACACGATGACCAGCGGCAGGGTGAAGAATATCAAAATCCATGCGGAGGCAGGCACCAGAAGAATGGCCGCCACCAGTTTGTTGTCACGCCAGTTTTCCACGGTTACTTCTCTCGAACCCCTTGCAATGCATCGGAATCAACCACGATGATCTCACATCGATGCTCGGATCGGATTCCATCAATTTAATTACTCATATCGTGTCAATGGTAATGCCGAGCTACCGTAAACCGGCTCGGCACGCAGCTGATCGGTTCGGGAGCAAGGCATTTCAGCCTGAAGTTGTAGCTCTTTACCTCGATGGCTGAATAACGCAGCTCCTGGGCCGATCAGCGATGCCCAAAAGGTTAACATTGACACGCAGATCGGAGTTTATCAATTTAATTACTCATATCGTGTCAATGGTAATGCCGAGCCGGTTTAGCCGGCTTGAATCTTTACCCATGCCTCGTCGTACAACCTTGCCTTGTCGCCCACATCGATGATGACCTCGGATGCGGAGATGGCGCTCGCCGGCGGGTAGATCGCCGGGTTTTTCAGATCCACTGGCAGGATGTATTTTCTGGCGGCGGCATTGGGGGTGGCATAGTGGATGAAGTTGGCGATGTCGGCGCCGACCTTGGCATCCAGGATGTGGTTGATGAACGCGTGGGCGTTATCGGGATGGGGCGCCCCTTTGGGAATGCACATGTTGTCCATCCAGACCACGCCGCCTTCTTTGGGAACCACGTAGCCGATGTCGTCGTCCTCTTCCATCACCTGCACGATGTCGCCGTTCCATTCCATGACCACATCGCACTCGCCGGATAGCAGAAGATCCTGGCCGTTGTCCTCGGCAAAGGATTTAACATTGGGTTTCTGCTTGATCAAAAGGTCCCTCGCCTCGGCGATCTCCTTGGGATTGGTGGAGTTGAGCTTGTAGCCCAGATACTTCAGCGTGACGCCGATGCAGGCCCGCTGGTCCGCCATGAGGGCGATTCTGCCTTTGAATTCGTCGCTGTCCAAAACGGTTTTCCAACTGGTGGGAGGCGTTTTCACTTTCGATTTACGGTAGCCGATCCCGATGGTGCCCCACATGTAGGGAATGGCATACTTCATCCCCGGACTGTAGGCCGGGTCGGAAAAGTTGGGGTCCGGATCGATGTTCTTGATGTTGGGTATTTTGGAGTGATCGAGGGCCACCAGCATGTTCAGGGTCGTCATGGTCTCCACCATGTAGTCGCTGGGGAAAATGAGGTCGAAGCCCGGATTGCCCTCCTTCAGTTTGGCAAACATCTCCTCGTTGTTGGCAAACAGGTCGTACTGCACCTTGATGCCGGTTTTCTTGGTGAACTGCGGGATGGTGTCCTCACCGATGTAGGTATCCCAATTGTAAACGTTCAGCTGCTTTTCCTCGGCCCCCCACACCATGCCCGGGGCAAACGTCATGCCGACACCTACGGCGGCCGCACCCTTCATAAAGGATCTTCTCGAAATCGGTCTTTGCATCATCTTTTTCATGCCTTCCTCCTCCTTTTGCTTGTCTCCCTGGTCATCAAAAGTCTAACCCCAACGATGCATGAACCGCTTCGTTGAGGCAAACGACATGGTAGCGATTAGAAGCCATATAGCCAATCCGAACAAACCGGAATTTCCAATATCGAATGATAAAAATGAACATAGTAACCGATCAGCCACCGAAAATGGGGCGATACATGCGCACGAAATTACCCGCGCCGAGGACACGCGTATCTTTCACCAGCCTGCCGTCCACGGAAATGATGCCCACTTTTTTTCTGGGAATTCCCAACTGTTCTATCAAATCGAGAATGCGCATCCCTTCCGGAAGCTCCACTGTCATCCCTTTCAGCGGATCATGCTCCCTCAGATCCTTTCCCAGGGCGCCGTACAGTTTGACCCGTATTTCCATATCGCCTGTCTACAATTTGACTACAGCCGGAGCTGCCGCCCCGGCTATAGTCAAATTTAAAACTCCCAGGTGCCGTCCAGATCTTCCTCGGTGACGACCACCACCTTGTTGTGGGGCGGAAGCGGCTCTTCGTAAAACATCTTGGGCAGCCTGTCGTCCTCTTTGGTAAAGCCTGCCTTGCGGTTGAACTCCCTCTCGGCTTTCAGAATACGGATGCCCAGGGCGGCCCAGTCATCTTCGCCGAAAGGCTTGCCCAGCTTGGCCGAAACCATCTTGCACACCGTGTCCAGTCCCGCGGCAAAGCCGCTCTGGGCAAAGTCGCAGATGCCGACGGTGTCGACAGCCGCCATGTGCAGCTGCGAATTCCGCGAATTCTCCACCTGGCCCTCGGCGGAAAAGCGATCCAGTTTACCCCCGAAATCCTCCAGATTGTCGGCCACCACCCATCCGGCCGTATGATCGCCGCCCATGGGGGTCGTGGCGTAGGTTACCGCCATCCCCTGAATGGCCCGGGGGTCGTAGGCGGCCATGCTCTGCCGCTTCATCACCGGCACGCGGTCGTGATTGAAATGCTCGCCCACGGCTGCCGGTCCGTTTCCGATCAGTTTGCCCATTTCGGTGCCCTCGGCCACGGCTTCGACCATCTCGATGGCGGCCTGGGCATCCCCAAACGGTTTATAGCCCGCGTCCATGGCCACGGCCACGGCCACGCCGGTGCTGATGGTGTCCAGACCGATGTCGTCGCACAGGAAATCCAGTTTGGCGATGGCGTCCAGGTCGTCGTTACCCAGCATGCCGCCCATGGACCAGATCGTCTCATACTCGAGGGAAGAGGTGACATACGCCCCCTCTTTATCCACGTACTCGTTGGAACAGCGGATGATGCATTGAGCGCAACCCATGTGGGTACATGCGCCGCCGCGCTCCTTGATCACCTCCGCCATGGTTTCGCCGGTGATCTTTTCCACACCATCGAACTGGCCCTCCCGGGCGTTGCGCGTCGGAAACGCCCCCACCGCGTTGATGGATCCCACCAGCACGGCGGAACCCAGTTGGGCCAATACCGAGGTGAAGTCGTCATCCCTGACGGCCTGGGCATATTTTTTTGCACACGCCTTGAAGAGATCGGCATCCGCCAGCGGATCGGTGGCCTTGCCGCCCCGGTCCACGACAACGGCCTTCAACCCCTTTGACGCCATGACCGCCCCCAACCCACCGCGGCCGGCAGCCCGGCAGGGGCGACCGTCTGCATCGGTTGTCTGTATGGAAGCCGCCGTCAGCAAAGACTCGCCCGCAGGGCCGATGCAGGTGATGCTGTTTTTCTCGCCGTAGGCCTCTTTGAGACGGCGCACCAGTTCATAGGTCCGCAGGCCCCTGTAGGCGCCGGCGTCCACAAGCTCGACCTGGCCCTCGGCGTCGATTTTAATAAGATACAGAGCCTCCCGATCGGCGGGCTGCCCCTCCACGATGATGGCCGTTATCCCCAAGTGGGCGAGGTCCGCTGCCGCCGTGCCGCCGACGTTGCTCTCCTTGATACCACCGGTCAAAGGACTCTTGGCCCCGATGGACAGGCGGCTCGTGTTGACCAACATGGTTCCGCTCAGATAGCCCGGAGCGATAATCAGCTTGTTCTCCGGCCCCAGGGGGTCGCAGGTGGCGGGAACCTCCTTGTTGATCATGATGGAGGTCAATCCCCGGCCGCCCAAACCCTCATATTCCGTCGGGACATCGCCGGTAGTTATGCCTTGAGACGTCATGTCGATTTTCACAAATTTCATTGCACCCTCCTTTGGTTATACCCGTCATTTCTCACAACTGGAGCTGTTCTGTTTGATTTGTTTGATGGGAGAGTGCCCTTATATCACGATCATCGTATTTATGCGAGTCTAAATTCTAACCCGCAAGCTCTAAGAATAACCACGCTCACAAGCTGCTTTGTCGGTGCTTTGTCGGTCGCATGGTGGTAAAGCAAACAAAATGCCAACATTGAAAACTCCACATCTATCTGTTATCAATAACGATTTATTTTTTTGGTCTCCCGTGCACCAACATAAATTACGTTTTTGTCTTAATGCCGACCTCCCTTCTACATATTTGTAATTTTAGAATGCGGGCATCGATTTTCCGCTTGACCGGCCAACGGCAGTGACCTATATTTCGCTGAAAGTAGAACGTAAGACTTTCCACTCCTCAGTAACAATGCTGGGGTCCACCGATCGAAAACGGAGGCACCGATGAACATCCCCGAAAAAGGAATGGCAAAAGACGCGATACTGGACACCCTGAAATCCTACAAAAAAAAGGATCTGGATTGGAAATCGGGCAGGGTCATGGGTTATGTGTATGACGCCGGTGAAAAGGCCAAGGACGTCATCAACGATGCTTACACCATGTACCTTTCCGAGAATGCCCTGGATCCTACCACCTACCCGAGCCTGCTGCGCCTCGAAAACGAAGTCGTCAGAATGACCGCCAACCTCCTCCGGGGGGATGAAAATGTGGTGGGCAACTTCACCTCCGGCGGCACGGAAAGCCTGATCCTGGCCGTGAAGACCGCGCGGGACATGATGCGCTTCAAAAAGCCGGAAATCAAGAAACCGGAGATGGTGCTGCCGATCACGGCCCACGCTTCCTTCTACAAGGCCGCCCACTACCTGTGTATCGAGCCGGTGATCGTACCGGTGCATGACGGCTCTTTCAAAGCGGATGTCGCCGCCATGCGCGAAGCCATCACCGACAACACCATACTTCTGGTGGGATCGGCCCCCGGGTATGCCCACGGCATCGTCGACCCCATCCCGGAGATCGCCGGGCTGGCCCTCGAGCATGACCTGCTCTGCCACGTGGATGGCTGTGTGGGCGGCATCCACCTTCCCTACATGCGCAAAATGGGCTATGAGGTGCCCGAATTCGACTTTACGGTGCCGGGGGTGACCTCCATCTCGGCCGATCTGCACAAATACGGCTACGCCGCCAAAGGCGCCTCGGTTATCCTGTACAGGAACCAGGAAATCAGGCGCCACCAGATGTTTGCCTGTTCCCGGTGGACCGGTTATACCGTCATCAACCCGGCTGTCACCAGCAGCAAATCCGGCGGCCCCATGGCGGCGGCCTGGGCGGTGCTCCACTACCTGGGCGACGAAGGTTATAAAAAGATCGTCAAGGAAGTCATGGACGCCACCCAATTGACGCTTGCAGGCATCGAAAAGATCGACGGCATACGGGTGCTGGGCAAGCCCGATATGTGCATGTTCTCGTTTGCCTCCACCTCCGAAAAGCTGAACGTCTACAGGCTGGCCGACCGGATGAAAACCAAGGGGTGGCTGGTGCAGCCGCAGTTCGCCAGGAACAACTCCCCTTCCAACCTGCACGTGTCCTTCAACCGGCTTTCCGTGCCGCGGGCCCAAGAATTTCTCCTGGCCTTGGAACAGACCGTCAAGGAGGTGATGGCCGAGGAGATCGACGACAAAACCGGTGCGCTGCGGTCTGAAATCGAAAAGCTCTCCGTCAATTTCGACGAGGCGTCCTTTTTCAAACTGGCTGAAATGGCGGGCATCACGGGAATGGAGCTGCCGGAACAAATGGAAACCATCAACATGCTCCTGGAGGCGCTCCCCTACGATGTATCGGAGTTCATGCTGGTGGAGTTTCTGAATAATCTGATGAAATGAACATTATGTCTTTGTGGTTTGAAACCGTTATCGAACCAGTAAACCGAATCACCAATGAAAAATGGCCGCAACAAGGAAGAACCGCCTGAAAATAAGCCAGCTGGCCCGCAGAGCGGGGGTAACCGTTCCCACGGTAAAGCACTATGTCCGGGAAGGGCTCCTGCCCCGCCCCGTGAAAACCAGCCGCAACATGGCCTATTACAGCGAAGAAAGTATCGACAGGATCAGGCTGGTTAAAAAAATCCAGAAGGAACGGTATCTGCCGCTGGCGGTCATCAAGCGGCTGCTGGACGCCGGCGAGTCCTTCGACGAAGAACTGGCCCTGGGAAGGGCCATTCTGAAAACGAACCGGATCGGGTCCACGGAGACACCCCTAAAACGCGCCGGCATCGAAGCGGCGACCGGATGCCCCCTGGACAAAATCGACACCATAGAGGAAAGGGGTCTGATCCACCCGCTGACCGAAGGGGGTGAAAAGGCCTACCTGCCCGAAGACGTGGCGCTGATCCGTGTCGTGAAAGCGAGGGACGACCTGGGCGTGCCTTTCGAAGCCTCCCTTTCCACGCTGCGCATCTACGGGGATGCCCTGACCGGTGCCGTTCAGGAGGACATCAACTTTTTCGTACGCAACATCACGGCCAGGACGCCCACCCGCCGGGCCATCCGTTTTATCACCGAGGCGGATGAAACCCTCGATCGCTTCATCGTCTTCTTTCGTCAGAAAATGCTGCGGCAGTTCGGCGAAAAAACCATCGAGGCCCTCAACCGGCTCCCGGAAAACCTGGCCGTACTCAACTTTCTGCCGGTAACCGGCATCACGCTGCCCGACCATCCGCCGGCAACGCCCCCCTACAACCGTATTTACAACCTGCTCAAGGGAGCCACGCTGTTGCCGGCCGGTGCGGTTCGGCCGCTAGACCTGGTCGCAGAGCCCCCGCGCATGAAGGCGCTGGCAATTTTGTCGCTTCTGGTTACCGGCGACACGCAAAACGCGCTGAAGCTCGTCCAAGCCCTGATTCCCGAACCGGCGGAAACGGCGCTGGAAAACGCGGCGGCCGCCCTGACCTACCTTTTTGCCATGGATACGTCATCCGGTTTTGCTCTGCCCATGTTAAACGTCAACAAGGTGTTTCACCACCTGGCACGCATCGAAAAGCTCGAGCCGGAAACCACACCGGACCGTTTTTTCAGCCGCTATGTCTGCGGTTCAGTGTATCTATTCCTGCCGGGCGTCTTCAACACCCGCCGCACCGGAATCGATCTTCTGGGTGCCCTTAAAAAGGAATTGGACGGCATCGATTTTAAGAAATTCGATTGGCCCGTGTGGCTGATCCGGACCCTGGAAAAGGAAATCGCACCGCGGCTGAGGGTCAGAATCAACCGTTTCCTGGCGTCGGCCTACCTGACATGTGGAAACCGCAAATCCGCCGGCGCATGCCTGGACGCCGTCCTCCAAGGAACCGGCCCGCAAAGCGAACACGCGGCCTGGGCCAGGACCGAAAAAAGAAAGTTTTAAATCTTTCGTGATTTCATGATAAGCATTTATCTACGGTTTTGAATTTATGTCATTCCAAATTTAGATTGAACACTCCCCGCAGCAAGCTTAAGGGGAATCTTGACCGTAAGGAATTCTATCAATTATGATCCGTTCGCTTACCCTGCAGCAAGCTGCAGGGAATGCGCTCGCTATCTCGGTTCATCTCTGTTTCCGGAGAAGAAAAACATGTCGTCGAAGCAGTTGAAGGCACTCGACCTGGATGCCCTCCAGGAAGCCGCGGACAGAATCGCCCCCCACATCCACAAAACGCCGGTCATGACCTGCGGGAGCCTCGATGAAATGGCCGGTGCCAGACTCGCCTTCAAATGCGAAAACCTGCAGAAGGTCGGCGCCTTCAAATTCAGAGGAGCCGCCAATGCAGTGTTGTCGCTCTCAAACGAAGAAGCGCGCCGGGGGGTTGTCACTCACTCCTCCGGAAATCACGCCCAGGCCCTGGCCCTGGCCGCGCGGCTCAAGGGGTTGAAAGCGTTCATTGTCATGCCGGCAACCGCCCCCGGCGTAAAAATCGCAGCCGTGCGGGGGTACGGTGCCGAAGTCATTCTATGCGAGCCGACCCTCGAAGCGAGGGAGGCAGCTGTCGATGAGGTGATCGAACACACCGGGGCGGTGCTGATCCACCCCTATGACGACGCACGGGTCATTGCAGGGCAGGCTACCTGCGCGCTGGAATTTCACCGGCAGGTGCCGGGACTCGATGCCGTCATCGCGCCCGTGGGCGGAGGCGGCCTGTTGAGCGGCACGGCCCTGGCGACCCGTTTCGTTTCACCGAAAACACGGGTTATCGCCGCCGAACCCGAACTGGCCGACGATGCTTTCAGGTCGTTCCGCCAAAAGGCCCTCCTGCCGGCAGGGCCGCCGCGGTCCATCGCCGACGGGCTGCTGACCTCGCTGGGCCGGATCGCCTTCCCGCTGATACTGGCGCATGTGAATGACATCCTCACGGTCGGCGAAGAGAGCATCGCCGTTGCCATGCGCCACATTTGGGAGCGCATGAAACTAGTCGTGGAGCCATCGGGCGCCGTGCCCCTGGGCGCGGTCCTGACGCATGCGGACATGTTTGGGGGTAAGCACGTGGGCATCATTCTTTCGGGCGGCAATGTCGACCTACAAAAAATGCTGCGCATTTTTTGTTAAACGCGGCTTCGCCGCAAATATACCCCAGCGTTGCGGGGTATCCGCATGGAGCACAGTCACCTATGAAAATCGCCTTGATGCAGTTCCAGCCCGAATTTCTGGCACTGGAAAAAAATCTTGAGAAAGCGGCGGCCCTGCTGGACAACACAACCGCCGACATTGCCGTGTTTCCCGAGCTGTTCCTTTCCGGGTATACCTTTTTCGACGCGGACCAAACCAAAGCCTGCAGCGTGCCGTTCGAGGAAGGTCCCGGGCTGAATCCGCTGTTGCAAATCAGCCGGGAAAAATCCCTGGCCGTTTGCGGCGGCTACGCCGAAATCGATGGCGATGCACTTTACAATTCCGCCTTTTTCATCGGCGACGGGAAGCTTATCGCCAACTACCGCAAAGTCCATCTCTTCGACCGTGAAAAGCTTTATTTCACCCCCGGCAACCGGCGATTCGAAGTCTTCGAATACCGGGGGGTCACGCTGGGGATGATGGTCTGCTTCGACTGGATCTTTCCCGAGGCCGCCAGATCCCTGACCCTCCAGGGCGCTCAGGTGATCCTGCACCCGTCCAACCTGGTTTTGCCGTACTGTCAACAAGCCATGTTCGCCAGGGCCCTTGAAAACCGGGTGTTCATCGTTACCGTCAACCGGGTGGGCACCGAAACCAACGGCCCCCTCAAAAACACCTTCACCGGCGGGTCCCAGATCGTGTCCCCCAAAGGGAAGTACCTTGTCCGCCTGGCCACCAACCGGGAGCAGATCGAAACGGTCGACGTCGACCCGTCGGCCGCCCTGGACAAATTCATTACCAAACGCAACCACGTCACGGAGGACCGCCGCCAGGCGTTGTACGTGCTATGAAAAACGAAAAAAAGAAAGCGTCCGGACGCCACACCCCCTATTTCGAACGTCTC
Organism: Deltaproteobacteria bacterium; assembly: GCA_022340465.1. Classification (NCBI taxonomy): domain Bacteria; kingdom Pseudomonadati; phylum Myxococcota; class Myxococcia; species Deltaproteobacteria bacterium. The sequence continues at coordinate 29,281 of JAJDNW010000001.1, forward strand.
AACACCCTGATGCGCGAAAAGGGCCCGGGCCACCCGGTGCTGGTGCTGGATCTCGACATCCTGGACGCCAACATCGACGCAATGAAGACCCGAATCGGCGATGCCGGACGTTTTCGGCTGGTGGTAAAGTCCCTGCCTTGCCTGGAACTCATTCGCCATGTTCTCGAACAAACCCTCACCGCCAGGCTCATGGTCTTCCACCGCCCCTTCCTGAACCTGGCGGCCGCCGAGTTTCCGGAGGCGGACATTCTGCTGGGAAAGCCCCTGCCCGTCCAGGCCTTCCGCACCTTCTTCAAGGTCAAAAGCGCAGCCTCTCCCACGGCGCCGGACAAAAACATTCAGTGGCTGATCGACACGCCCGAGCGGCTCGATCAGTACCGCGACGCCGCCCGCAGGCTGGGTAAAAAAATACGCGTCAACATCGAAATCGACGTCGGTCTCCACCGGGGAGGCATACCCGATCCGGAACAGCTGGCTCCCCTGCTGAAAATCATCAACGAGGATCCCCTGCATCTCGACCTGTCCGGTTTCATGGGGTACGACCCCCACGTGGCCCGGTCCGGGAAGCTGCTCATCCCCCGCTCCGTCGCTCTGGCACAGGTAAGCGTTCGCTACGGCAGATTCGTCAAGTACCTGCAAAATGAATTTCCGGCCCTGTATCGCCCCCAGCTGACCTTCAACGGCGCCGGCAGCCCGACTTTTTCGCTGTACCGCAAAAAACGCATTCTCAATGATGTTTCCGTGGGCTCCGCTCTGGTCAAGCCCGCCGGTTTCGACCTGAAGACGTTAAAAGACCACCGGGCCGCCATGTTCATCGCCGCCCCGGTTCTGAAGAAAAACGATGGGGTCCGCATTCCTTTTCTGGGGCCTGTTTCCGGAATCTTGAAAAGGGTGAAACCCTCCTGGAAAACCACTCTGTTCATCTACGGCGGCTACTGGAAAGCCGTGCCGCTGTCGCCCAGGGGGCTGGTAAACAACCCCCTGTACGGCCGCAGTTCTAACCAGGAAATGCTGAACGGTCCGGCACACACCGCCCTGGAGGTGGACGACTATATTTTTTTGAGACCCGTCCAGAGCGAGGCGGTCATGCTCCAGTTCGGCGATCTTTTCGTGGTGCGGGGCGACCGGTACGTCGGCCGCTGGCCGGTGTTTGCGCAAGGGGCCTGATGTTGGAGTCCGCCAAGGGGAGGCAGCGAAAATGATACCAGAAAACGAAAACGGAAGTCACGCGGCCGATGCGCTGAAGCTGGGGCGGTCGGTGGGGCTCTTGGGCGGCATTGCCCTGGTGGTGGGCGGTGTGATCGGCATGGGCATCTATGCCCTCATCGCCGCGGTGGGTGCCCAGGCCGGAACCGGACTGTGGGTGGCGTTTCTGCTGGCGATCTTCATATCGGGCGTCGGCGTCGCGCCCCTGATTCAGATCGTCAGCGCCCTTCCCAGGGCCGGGGGCGGCTACCTCTTCACCAGCCGGCTGCTCCACCCCCTGATCGGCACCCTGGCCTCCTGCTGGGCGATATTCGGCGGTACCTGCATGACGGCCATGGTGGCCCTCGGCCTGGCGGGCTACATCGCCCCCTACCTCCCGGGAAGCCCGCCTGTGCGGCTGGTGGCCTTTGTCCTGCCCATTCTGTTTTATACGCTCTTTCTCTTCGGCCTGCGCCTGGCCGCCTCCGTTCAAATGCTCCTGGTCGCCCAGTTGATCGTCGCCCTGCTCGTTTACGGCCTGTCGGGCGCCTTCAGCTTCGACCTGTCCCTGGCCGTCGACATGCCCCGCGGCATCGACGGGCTCATCATGGCCACCATTCTGTGCTACAGCGTTTGCATGGGATTCCAGGTCATTGCCGAAATGGGGGAAGAGATAAAAACGCCCCGGCGAAATATCCCGCTCGCGCTCGTCATCGGCGGGTCGATCGTCCTTTTGGTTTACATCCTGGTCGGTACGGTATTCATCAACTCACTGCCCTACGACTTTAACAGCATCGGCGCCCTGACCGCTCCTCTCATGGACAGCGGCAAACGGTTCCTGTCCGGCTTCTGGGTCCTGTTCCTGAGCATCGGCGCACTCAGCGCGGGCCTCACTTCCTTCAATGCCGGCGCCATCGCTTTGCCCAGGGAACTGTTGGCTCAGGCTCGTGACGGTATTCTGCCCCGTTTCCTGGAACGCGTCCATCCCCGAACACGCACGCCGCTGAATGCCGTGACCGTCTATTTCGTTCTGATGCTCGCCCTGATATTGACGGGTCGCAGCATCGACTTTTACGGTGTCGTCACCGCCGTGGGCATTCTCATGATGACCGCCACCATTTCAATTGCGGCCGTGAGGCTGCCCAACAAATTTCCCCGTGCGTACGCCAAGGCTTATTTTCACATCCCCCGCGGCTGGCTGATCATCCTGGCCGCCGTGTCGGTCGTATCGTCCCTGGGATTCGTGTTCATCGTGACCGTGGAAATGCCGGCGGCCGGCTTGATCTATGTCATCCTGTCGCTGGCCGTTGCGGTTTACTACTTCCTGCGGGTTAGATGGCTGAAGCATACCGGTGTCGACTGGGAGCGGCGGGTTCTGACCGTACCGGGTGACGATGGCTGAGAAGATGCCGGGGATCGGCAGGGCCCGCTCTGGTCTCACCCTGCGTTTATTGTTATTGGGGACGTTGATAAATATATAAATAACGATAGGCGCGTGGCTCTGGCTTTCGTGACGATAAATTATTGATCATCAAACAACCTCAATTGACCTGACCTTCGAATGCTCTGTGCCGGCGACTCCGTCTTCAAGCCACTGCCCGTTGCATCGCTGTTACCATCAGGAGCCACATGGGGTGTCTTGTCATAAGTCACCATCCAGGTGTCGCCGTCCGTCTGGTCGACCCTCTCCAGCGCGTCGAAGAAAATCGCCTTTTCCTGGTTGGTCACTACGGGAAAGCCGTAAAACCGGCTGGTGTATTTCATCGGTCTGCCCTGCGCCGTCCGTTTCCGGACAAACGCTAAATGCGCCGCCAGCCGCCGTTCAATGCGCCGGTTGGCAAAGGATACGATGTTTGCGGCACCGACGCGCATGAGCGGTAAAAGCGCCGGTTCGATCTCCACATTGACGCTGTCGCGGCCGGCGGCCATGGCGGCGGCCATGACGGTACCGGTGCCGGCAAACGGATCCAGAACCGCATCACCCCTGACGGAATACATATTGATCAGACGATAGGCCAGCTCGAAGGGAAAGGCGGCGCTTCTGGTCCTGGCCCGTTTTTCACCCAGGTCCTGGACGGCCCCCTTGAGATCGGTCCACACGTCCGAATACCACTCGTTGCGTTCCTCCCAGAAGATGGCGCTCCGGCGCCGGTTTTCCTGTTCGGCACCCGTCTTGAACACCCGCTTTATTCCCTTTCTGACAATCAGGATGTATTCGTGCTCCAGGGTCACGTAGGCACCGGCCGGCAGCATGCCGGAACCCATAAACTTGGTGGGGGCATTGGTCTGCTTGCGCCACAGGATGTCCGGAAGCGCGCTGAAGCCCTTCCCGGACAGGTATTGCAGAATACGGGCATGGTTGGCGTATAGACAAAATTCACTGTCAATGGTGCGCGTGGCGTCCCCGATGTTGATGCAGGCAAACCCACCGGGCTTCAACACCCGGTACACCGTATCCCATACCGGAAAAAGTTCCCGGTGCATCAACTCGAACGCCTCGCCCCCCAGCCCCCCGGCGAGCTTTGCGGTAATTGCGGCATTCCGGCGGCCAAACAACTCATCCCACATGGCGATCATCGGATAGGGCGGAGAGGTGACCACCAGGTCTACGGATTCCGGCATGATCCCCCGTGCCACGGCGGCATCGCCGAGAATGATCCTGTGCTGGGTTGTAAGGCTCATTTCAGAACTGAAAACTCCATTGACACAAACACCTCACGCGTATGCAGAAAAGTAAAATTGCCATGAAATCCTTAGCAAACGAAGCCGCCGAAATCAATCGGTTACCACGGTATGCCTTGACACGAGGGGATGTAAAATTATAACCTTAATTGAGTGGTTCAGTTTCAGGGATCGGTTATTTCCATTTATTTTCGGAGGCTAAGGATTCACCGCCGGCTTGGCGGATAATATTGCATGGACAACGAATCGCCACTTTACAACAGCCGGATTACCAACACCTACCTGGAATATGTTGGCGAGCACTATCCGGAAATCGACATCGACAGGATTCTGCAGTCCGCCCGGATCGAACGCTACGAGATCGAGGACCCTGCTCACTGGCTGACCCAATCCCAGGTAAACGGATTCCACCGGGCCCTGGTTTTGGCGACCGGTAACGGCGAAATCGCCCGGGATGCCGGCCGGTTCACGGCATTGACCAAAAGAATCGGCACCATCAAGAAGGTCACTCTCGGCCTGATCAGTCCCTCATCGGTTTATCTCAAAGCCGGCAGGCTGTACGGGGCCATGAGCAGGGGCGCATCCATCGAAACCCGAAAGCTGGCTGCCAACAGAATCGAGGTCTGCGCCACCCCCAACCCCGGTGTGCAAGAAGAGTCGTTCCAGTGTGAAAATCGCAAAGGCACGCTTGAATCCCTGGCCCTGTTGTTCACCAAAGACTACGCCACCGTCAAGCATCCCGACTGCTTTCACAGGGGGGACAAAACCTGCCGCTACGTGATCACCTGGGCGCAGACGGACTCCATGCGCTGGAAGAGAATCAGCCGTTTCACCGGGCTTGGGACCCTGGGGCTTGCCTGCATCACGCCATTCATCCTTCCTTTCACAGCCAGCGCAATCGCCGTCCTGACGGCGGTGATCGTGAGTGCCGGATGTTTTATATCGTCGCTGGCAAAAGAAAAAAACGAACTGATCCAGACCATCGAAAACCAGGGCAATGTCGCCAGGGAAATGCTGGATGCCGCCAATAGCCGCTACAACGACACCGCCCTGATGCACGAAGTCGGCAGCGCCACGGTCTCAATCGAGGATGTGGAAAGCTACGTCGGTGCTGTTACGGCCCTCATGGAAAAACGGCTCTCCTTCGACCGCGGCTTGATCATGCTTCAAAACAATCAGAAGGGAAAACTGCAATACATCGCCAGCTACGGGCACACCGCGGAACAGCTGGATGTGCTGAAAGGGGCCGAATTTCACCTGGACAACCCTGATTCCAGGGGCCTGTTTGTCAAGGCCTTTAAAATGCAACGGCCGTATATCGTCGATGACGTCGAAAAAATCATCTCCTCCCTTTCGGCCAACAGCAAGGCTTTTGCCCGAACCATAGCCGCCAAGTCCTTTATCTGCGTGCCTATCGTGTACCAGGGCGAACCCTTCGGCATTCTGGCGGTGGACAATTACCACACGGGCACCCCCCTGACCCAGAGCAACCTGAGCATCGTCACCAGCATCGGCACCCAGATTGCGACGGGCATCGCCAACGCCAACGTCATCACCCAACTGCGCGAAGGGGAGGAGAAATACCGGGAGCTCTATCAGGAAGCCAAGAAGGCGGAAGCCGTTTACCGCTCCCTGATCCGCTCATCCGCCGATGCCATTCTGCTGTACGACCTGGATTACAACCCGCAGTACGCCAGCCCTGAATTTCAGAGCACCTTTCAGTGGACCCTGGAAGAGCTGCACGACAAGGGCCTGTCGATCGTTCCGGACACGGCCCGGGAATCCGTGGCCGCGGCCCTGCGCCAGGTCGCCGAAAACGGCGACCCCATACGTGGATTCGAAACGAAAATCTTTTCCAAAGACAACGAACTGCACCATGTCAGCGTGAGCGCCTCACGCTACGACGACCACGCGAACAAACCCGCCGGGGTGTTGTCCGTCATCCGCGACATTTCCGAAAACAAACGCCTCGAAAACCAGTTGCAGCACGCCCAGAAAATGGAGGCCATCGGCACTCTTGCAGGCGGCATTGCCCATGATTTCAACAACCTGCTATCCGTTATCCAGGGAAACCTGTCCTTGATGAAAATGGAGATCGGCCCCGACCACGCGGCTACCAAACGCCTCGACAACATCGACAAGCAGTTAAAAAGCGGCTCCCGGCTCACCAGTCAGCTGCTGGGGTATGCCCGCAAGGGCAACTATCAGGTCCAGGCCTTGAACATGACCAGGCACCTGAAGGAAACGGTCGAAGCCTTCGGCAGAGCCCGCAAGGAGATCATTGTCCACTTCGATCCCCCCCCAACCGACTACATGGTGGAGGCGGACCCGGGACAGATGGAACAGGTGCTGTTCAACCTGTATGTCAATGCCGCGGATGCCATGCCCGAGGGAGGCGACCTCTTTCTGAAAATCGGACTGGTGGACCACACAAAAATCAAGGCCAGACACTACTCCCCCGCACCCGGCAACTATGTCATGGTGGAAGTCGCCGACACGGGTCTGGGTATGAGCGCCGATGTCCGGCAGCGGGCCTTCGAACCCTTTTTCACCACCAAAACCATGGGCAAAGGCACGGGCCTGGGACTCGCCTCGGTCTACGGAATCATCAAAACGCACCAAGGCTACGTTGAAATCGAATCGCAACCCGGCCAGGGAACCGCCATTCAGATCTTCCTGCCGGTATCCGCGAAGCAGCACACCGCCGCCGAACAAAAAACCAACGACAAGCTCGCCAAGGGCCGGGAGTGCATCCTCTTCGTGGATGACGAGCCCATGCTGCTGGAGGTGGGGACGGAAATGCTCCAAATGGTGGGCTACCGGGTTCTGGCGGCCGGTTCCGGACAGAAAGCCATCGAGATCTTCGAAAACAACCGGGACGACATCGACCTGGTCCTGTTCGACATGATCATGCCCGGAATGAACGGCGGTGAACTTTTCGACAAGATTGCGAAAATAAAGCCGGACGTCAAAACGGTCCTCTCCAGCGGTTACAGCATCGACGGCCAGGCCCAGCAGATCATGGAGCGCGGCTGCAACGGCTTCATCCAGAAACCTTTCGATGTCAAAAAATTGTCGCGGAAAATCAGGGACGTACTCGAAGACAAGGAGGAAAATGACTGAACTGGTCACATGGTGGCAGCATCTCCCCGGGAGTTTATCACCGGTGCTGCTGGACCTGGGTCCTCTTAAGCTCCGCTACTACGGCCTGATGTACGTGGTCGCCTTTGCCGTCGTTTACGCCCTGGTGCTTTTCAGGATAAAAACGGAGGAAAAGATCGTTATCTCCAAAAACCAAGCCGCCGACCTGATGACCGCCATGATCCTGGGGCTGATCATCGGCGCCCGCCTGGGATATGTTCTTTTCTACAACCTTTCCTATTATCTGAACCATCCGCTCGAAATCGTTCTTCCCTTTGACTTTTCGAACGGGTTCCGGTTCGTGGGCATAGCGGGCATGTCTTATCACGGGGGCCTGATCGGTGTTATTGCCGCCGCTCTGATTTACTGCCGCAGAAACAAGGTCGATTTCTGGAAGGCCGCGGACCTGTTCGTCCCGGCCGTCCCGTTGGGCTACACCTTCGGCAGGCTGGGCAATTTCATCAACGGCGAACTCTACGGCAGGATCACCTCCTACGGCATAGGCATGTATTTTCCCCAGGCTCCCGGAAAGTCCCTGCGGCACCCCACCCAGCTTTACGAAGCTTTTTTCGAGGGCATCTTCCTTTTCTGCATCCTCTGGCTGACGCGCAAAATGCCCAAACCGGCCGGCGCCTCCATTGCCATCTACATCATGGGGTACGGGATTGTCCGCTTTTTCATCGAATTTTATCGTGAGCCGGACGCCCAGATCGGGTTTGTCTTCCTATCCTTCACCATGGGACAGCTCTTGTGCTTCTGCATGGTCGCCTGCGGTGCCGCGCTGCTCTATCTGCGTGCGCGAACGTGAGCTTGTGGAGTCCAAGGGGTCGAGTGAAAATCAGCTTACAGGTCATAACTCATAGCTGATAGCGGGCTATGGGCTGCGTGCTATCAGCTATGAGCTTTCCCATGGAATCCTCGAATCCTGGAACCTTCGAACCCTTTATTGAGTTTTGAATTGTGAATTTTTATGCAACGTTCAGGTATCGCGCCATTGGCTGAAAAGATTCGGCAGTACGTCGAAAAAGGCATCCTGCCCGGGCCGGACGTGCGGCATTACATCGCATCCACCTTCTCACACCCGACACGCCGTGACCTCCAAACCATTTTGAACGACCGGGGAAACTGTGAACGCGAAACGCTCCTGGAACTGATCTTTTTTCCCGACCTGGAACTGCAGGTGGCGCTGGAGGACACCATCGAAGCCGGGCGCTTTCATAGAGACGCGGAAGCGGACGTCCTCCGACGCCTGATGCGAAAAAAACCCGTCGCCGCTTTCTTCTATCCGGACGAGAATGCCGCCGTACGCTTCGCCCTTCCGGAAGATGCCGCCAGGCAGTTCATTGCCCGGCTGCACATTTCCAAAGACCTACCCGGCGACCTGCGAGAAGCCGTCGACGGCACCCTGCAGGGTGAGGACCGGCTGCGTGCGAGGGTGATGATCCGTAATGCGCGTTTCGCATGCCGCGGCGCCGGGGCCGCTTTCCTGGCATCCCTTTTTATATCCATGGACGGACAACCGGCACCCCTTTTCGAGTGCCTGGAATTTGTCCTGCATTTTCTGGAAACCGTCCCGCCCGACAGTGACCTGAAAACGGCCCTTGCCGCCCGGAAGCAACGGTACCGCAACCACCTTTTAAAAGCCGGATATGTTGAAAAAATGCGCGGAAGCCGCAATGCGGAAACCCTGATGGTGCAGGGGGTGCGCCTTCCCCATTGCGATCCCGGGGACGCCATGCGGAAAATTGTCATGCTCGACGCGGTCGCTCTTGCCATCTATGGACAAACCCTATAAATAATGCAAAAATTAAATTCGAGCGTTTTAAATTTCAAGCTTATGAAGCGGTAGGGGACATTATGAATATAAAATCGGCAACCATCACCTGCCTGATCATATTCCTGGTCATCGCGGCCGCCGGCATGCCCGGAAGTGCCGGTGCCCAGGAAGAACAGCCCGGCCAACCGGCCATGACGGTCGACCAGATCCTGGACGAAGTGGAAAAGGTATACACGGCTGCGGGGTTTTCAGCGAATTTCATGCAGGCGTCCACGGTAAAGGCCATGGACATCACCGACACGGCCGCGGGGAAACTGTGGGTCAAGTATCCCGGAAAGATGCGCTGGGTCTACGAGCGACCGGAGAAGCAGATCATCGTCTCGGACGGCGAGCACCTGTGGATCTACCGACCGGAAGACAACCAGGTGCTGAGGGGCCGGGCGGATGCCTTTTTCGGCGACGGCAAGGGGGCGGGATTTCTTTCCGATATCCGCAAGGCCCGGAAAGATTTCGACATCACGCTGGAGAATATCCGCTTCGGGGATCATTACAACCTGATGATGATTCCCCGGCAGAAAACCTGGGACCTGGCCCGCATCAACCTGCTGGTATCCCGAGAGAACTACCGCATCACCCAGGTCTACACGTACAATGCCTACGATGATGTCACCCGCATCGAGTTTGTCGACCTGAACTTCGATTCAAACCTTGCGCCGTCCCTGTTTGAATTCCAGATACCGGACAATGTCGACATTCTCGAGCTCGAATAACGCCTTATCCCGGTCGCTTTCTAAGCGACCGGGATAAGGCGTTGTGGAACGCGGCTTCCCTCTTCGCTCACCGAGCTACGCCGGGACCGGCCGCCCCTATTATAGGTTAGGAGAATCCTAATGAAGGAAAAAATAAAATCCCTGGTCAAGGAAAAAAACGCCATCATTCTGGCACACAATTACGAACCGGCCGAGATTCAGGACATCGCCGACCTGTGCGGCGATTCACTGGAGCTGAGCATCAGGGCCTCCCAAACCGACGCCGAGGTCATCCTGTTCTGCGGCGTGCATTTCATGGCGGAAACCGCTTCCATTCTTTCCCCGGAAAAAACGGTTCTGCTGCCCAGACAGGAAGCCGGGTGCCCCATGGCGGACATGATCACCCCGGAAGCTCTCGAGAAAAAACTGAAGGAGCTGCCACCCATGCCGGTAGTCACCTACGTTAACTCCCCGGCGGCGGTCAAGGCCCTTTCAACCATCTGCTGCACCTCCGCCAACGCCGTCAAGGTGGTCAACAGCCTTCCCGACGACGAGGTTCTCATGGCGCCGGACCGCAATCTGGCCCGTTACACCGCCGCCCACTCCGACAAAAAGATCCATTTGTGGGAAGGGTTCTGCCCGGTCCATGACCGCCTGACCGTAGAGGAGGTGCGAAGCGCCCTGCAGGCGCACCCCGAAGCGGTGTTCATGGCCCACCCGGAATGCCGCCTCGACGTGCTCGAGCTGGCCGACGCCGTGGTCAGCACCTCCGGCATGATCAGGTACGCCGCCGAAAGCCCTGAAAAGGAATTTATCGTCGGAACCGAGGCAGGCCTGCTCCATCCCATCCGGAAAGCCAATCCCGGAAAGACATTCTACCCGGTTTCGGAAAAGATGATCTGCCCGGACATGAAAAAAATCAGTCTGGAAGATGTCGCCAGAAGCCTCGAATTCATGACCGGGGTCGTCAAGGTGCCCGATGAGATCAGGATGCCGGCGCTCAAGGCCGTGGAGCGCATGATCGAACTGAAATGAAAAATGCGGGTAACACCCGCATTTCCCAGTATCCTGAGCCGAGCTTAGGATTATACAAATTTACATTCTCGACCGGTTCCGATTATCTCCGGAACCGGCTGTAATTTTAAATCAAGTCTTCCGGTATATCCGCGTTGGTATACACTTTCTGCACGTCCTCGCAGTCGTCCAGCATTTCCATCAGCCGGATCATCTGCTCGGCCTCTTTGCCCTTGAGATCCGCCGTGTTCTGCGGCAGCATGGTCACCTCGGCGTCGATGCAGGCGATGTCGTTTTCATCGATGGCGGCCTTCACGGCTTCGAAGTCCTCCGGTGCGGTGATAATCTCGAAATTGCTGTCGTCCTCGCGCACGTCCTCGGCACCGGCATCCAGGGCCACCTCCATGAGAACATCCTCGTCCACCCCGGAACGCTCCACCACGATATAGCCTTTTTTATCGAACATCCAGGCCACGCACCCGTTTTCACCCATGTTGCCGCCGCATTTGCTGAAAATATGCCGGATGTCCGCCACGGCCCGGTTTTTGTTGTCGGTCAAAGACTCGATGAACACCGCCGCGCCGCCGGGGCCGTAGCCCTCATAGGCGCTTTCCTCGTAGTTGACCCCCTCCAGCTCGCCGGTGCCTTTCTTGATGGCCCTTTCGATGTTGTCCTTGGGCATGTTTTCGTTTTTTGCCGCCGCAATGGCCGTTCTCAGCCTTGGATTGGCGTCCGGGTCGCCGCTGCCGCCCATGCGGGCCGCCACGGTGATCTCCTTGATCAGCTTGGTGAAAATCTTTCCCCTTTTAGCATCCGCGGCACCTTTTTTGTGCTTGATGGATGACCACTTGCTGTGTCCGGACATCTATAACCTCCTCTTCTTCAAACACACTGAAACGATTTCCCTTTTATATGGATGCATAGGAAAAAGCGCCCAGTCCTGTTTGACGGTTTTTTGCGTGTGTCGTGCACTAGCATATTAGGCAATCAGTATACCGCATCACCATTAAAAAACCAAACACGAAACACAACATATGAAACACTAACCTCGAAAATTTATAGCAACTATAAATATCTCCTTGCTGGCCTTGCGGCTGCTCTGGGGCTTGAAGGTCTTCTGCTGTCTGAATTTTTTTTGCACCGTTTCCGAGAACGCCTTGACATCCCCGCCTTGAAAAATCTTGCACACGAAAGCGCCGCCCGGTTTTAGAACGTTTTCGGCGAGGTTCAGGGCCGCCTCGCACAACCCCAGAGACCTGGCGGCGTCCACGGTTTTATTGCCTGTCGTGCCGGGGGCCATGTCGCTGAGAACCACGTCGAATCCGCTGCCGACGGTGCCCACGACCTTGTCCAGTTCGTCCAGGGCGTCACCGGTAAAGATTTTGGCATGCGGCGGCGGTGCCTGGATGCCGGCCGGTTTCAGGTCGATGCCCACGACCCGCCCTCCCGCGCCGGTCAACTCCGAAGCGTACAGTAACCAGGAACCCGGGGCGCAGCCCAGGTCAAGCACACGGTGCCCCTTTTTGATGATTCGAAACTTCTGCTGTATCTCCTTCAGCTTGTAGACCGACCGGGCCGGGTACCGCTCCCTTTTCGCCCTGCGGGTGTAGTGGTCCTCCCAGGGGTTTTTATTTGACGTTTTTCTACTCACTCCCAATCCTGTTCATTCACGCTAAAGGGCTAAATACATCTCACCGCCCGCTGCGCTCGAGACCCCGAGAACACAGAAAATTTTATCTGTAAAACAACTTTGTGTCCTTTGTGCCTTGTGGTGAACATCTAGAAAAGTTCCTCGATCGCCTCCTCGACGGTTCGGACCCCCACCAGTGCCAGGCCGTCGACCACCGGCATCCGTTTCAGGTTGCTGAACGGCACCAGGCAGCGGGAAAACCCCATCTTCCTGATCTCCGCGGCCCGGATATCGACCTGGCCGATGGCCCGGACCTCTCCGGTTAGCCCCACCTCGCCCAGGACAACGCTGCCCTCGGGCACCGGTTTGTCCAGAAAGCTGGAAGCGATGGCGGACACGATCCCCAGGTCAACGGCCGGCTCGTCCACCTTGACGCCGCCGGCCACATTCATGAAGATGTCGTGCCCCATCAGGTGCAGGCCGAGCTTTTTTTCCATCACCGCCGTCAGGAGGGCCACCCGGTTGTGGTCGAGGCCCAGGATGGTCCGCCGCGGCGTCCCGAAGCTGGTGCTGCTGGCAAGCGCCTGGAGCTCGAGCAGAATGGGACGGGTGCCTTCCATGCTGGCCGTGACCACCGATCCCGGAGAGCCTTCGGGCCGTTCCGAAAGAAAAATGCTCGAAGGGTTGTCCACCTCGTCGAGGCCGTGGCCCTTCATCTCGAACACCCCGATCTCGTTGGTGGAGCCGAAGCGGTTTTTCACCGCCCGCAGGATCCTGAACACGTGGTTCCGGTCCCCTTCGAAATAGAGCACCGTGTCCACCATGTGTTCGAGAAGCCGGGGTCCGGCAATGGCGCCGTCCTTGGTCACGTGGCCCACCAGGAAGGTGGGGACGCCTTTCTTTTTTGCCATCAGCATCAGGCGCATGGCGGACTCGCGCACCTGGCTGACGCTTCCGGGTGCAGAGGTCAGGTCGCCGCTGTACATGGTCTGGATGGAATCGACGACCAGCACGTCCGGCTGCTCCTTTTCCACCATAGCCAGGATGGCATCGATGTCGATTTCCGACACCGCCAGCATGTCCGGGGAAACGGTGGCGAGGCGCCGGCTCCTCAAACTGAGCTGCTTGACCGACTCCTCGCCGGAAACGTACAGCACCCGCTTTCCCTGCCGGGCGATGCCAAAAAGGGCCTGCAGCATGAGGGTCGATTTGCCGATGCCGGGATCGCCGCCGATCAGCACCAGGGTGCCGGTGACCAGCCCGCCCCCCAGGACGCGGTCGAATTCGCCGATGCCGGTAACCAGCCGGTTTTCATCGTCGGCCTCCACCGCATCGATGGCAACGGGCACGTTCTTTTCCATGACACCGCCCCTGCCGCCCCCCGTAAGGCGTTTGTCGGCCTGGACCTCTTCCACCAGGCTCTCCCACTCGCCGCAGTCCGGGCATTTGCCCATCCATTTCGCCGTCTGGTATCCGCACGCCTGGCAGGTAAATATCGTTTTCCGGGGTTTATTCACTATACCAAAGCCCGACCTTATGTGCTATAGTTGTCGTTTTGAACAATTTCGTTTCGTGATCTCGTGACGAGATATCGATCTGAACCGTTAACGATCAATAGCATGATTGCCACGCCCCATCAAGCCGGCAGTCATGCCCACAATGGACATCCAAAAGGAAATATGCCTGAAAAAATCTCCAAATATCTCCGAATATTCCTCTGCATGATGGTTATAGGAGCCCTGGGGGACGCTTTCGATGCCGCTGCCCAAGCCGGTCAATCCGAAAAAAGCCCCTATTTCTCGGGAGTCGAACAACGACTGGTCCGGGACGGTTTCCATGCCGACAGGATCGCGGCCCTGTACCGGCAGGCCGGCGTCACCTTCGAAACCCGGAACGTGTCCCTGTTCTTCATCCTGCGTGCGGGAAAAGTGGACCACAGCCAGTACACCAACCCCGAGTCGATCCGCAAGGCCAGGCGATACATGCAGGAGCACCGGAAAGACCTGCTCAGGATCGAAACCAGTGCCGGGGTGCAAAAATCGGTGGTAACCGCCATCATCCTCGTGGAAACCCGGCTCGGAACGACCCTCGGAAACAGCTCGGTCTTCAATGCGCTGTCGTCCATCGCCGCCCTGGACAACCCGGCCGCCAGGGACAGGGTCTGGAACAGTCTTGACGACAAGGGCAACCTCACCCGGCAGGTCTTCGACAAGAAAGCCAGGCAGAAAGCGTCCTGGGCCTACCGGGAACTGAAGGCCTTTTTGGAATATGTCCAAAAGCAGCATATCGATCCTTTGACCGTCAAAGGATCTTTTGCCGGCGCCATGGGCATCCCCCAGTTCATGCCCACCAACATCGGACACTATGCCAAGGACGGCAACGGGGACGGCACCATCGACCTGTTCAACCATGCGGACGCCCAGGCCAGCGTCGCCAACTTCCTGAAAAGGCATGGATGGAAACCGGGGATCGACCGGAAAAGGAAGAAAGAAGTGATCCACCACTACAACCACAGCGATGATTACGTGGACACCATTTTGAAAATTTCAGACCTTTTGGAGGCCTAACCCCCGGCGTTGCCGCTATGGGGGAAACTTCTCTGGAGATCAGACTATGGACCTAAAAACCATCGGGACCGTGCTCGTTTTGACCGTGCCGTTTTTCTTTCTGACGATCTGGGCGCTTGTCGACTGCCTGCAGAAGGATTTCGGCAGCATCGGCAAAAAGGCCGTCTGGGGATTAATCGCCGCGGTCCCGTTTGTCGGTGCCATCGTCTACTTCATTTTCGGTTTCAGGAAGGGAAAGAGAATATAAATTTCATTGACCGACGATGCGCTTTGTCAACAACGCATTGTCATCATACATTTTTTGCGGTTTTTCCCTATCATTGATCACATTGAAAATGTTAAAACGCGACGGCGTCGCTCAACGCCAAAAGAACAAAATTCTATTTGACAAAGGGAAATACCTTTTATATTGAAGTTTGGTTTACGGACTGCGAAAATTGGTCCCATCGTCTAGCGGCCTAGGACGCCGGCCTCTCACGCCGGAAACACGGGTTCGATCCCCGTTGGGACCACCAA
>JAJDNW010000002.1 GCA_022340465.1 Deltaproteobacteria bacterium
CAGTGGGCGGTGACGGCGCCGTTGTCCGTCGGTGTCGCCATCGGAACGCTGATTCTGGTTGCGCTGCTTTCCGCCAGACGCGGCCGGCTGTACTGCAACACGGTATGCCCCGTGGGGGCGCTTTTAGGCCTTTTTTCCAAATGTTCGATGCTGCGGATCGGCGTGGACCCGGACGCCTGCACCGGGTGCAGGTTGTGTGAACGCGTCTGCAAGGCGGGCTGTATCGATATCCGGCAGAAAACGGTTGATGTCAGCCGATGCGTCGATTGCTACAACTGTTTTGCGGTATGCCGGAACAACGGATTGCGGTTCGAAAACCGGTGGAAAAGGCAAAACCAACGGGTCCAACCGGAACCGGGGCGTCGGCGTTTCATGGTCGGCATGGCAATGGCGGTTGCCGGCGTGGCTTCCAACGCCTTCGGGCAGACCAAGAGCATCCAGAGCCGGCCGACAACGATTCCCGAACAGATAACAGCCCCGGTCACACCGCCGGGTTCCGCAAGCGCGGCGCATTTCATGTCTACCTGCACCGCCTGTCATCTCTGTGTGAGCGCCTGCCCGTCGCGGGTGCTCGTGCCTTCGCTTTTCCAATACGGTCTGTCGGGAATGATGCAGCCGCGGATGGATTACCATGCGGGGCACTGCAACTACGACTGCACGGTTTGCCTGGACGTTTGCCCGAGCGGCGCCATTTTGTCGCTGACTCCCGAGGAAAAGAAGCTGACGCAGCTGGGTGTCGCCAAATTCATTAAAGAAAACTGCGTGGTCTACACGGACAACACCAATTGCGGCGCGTGTTCGGAGCACTGTCCGACGAAAGCCGTCAAGATGGTGCCGTATCTGACAACGGCAACCAGGCAACTGGTGATTCCAGAAGTAAATCCGGACATCTGCATTGGATGCGGAGGATGCGAATACGCCTGCCCCACAAAACCCTACAAGGCCATCTATGTCGACGGCAACCCGGTCCACAAAGCCGCCCAAAAGCCCGTGGTGAAAAAAATTGAGCAGGCGGTTGATTCTAATGCGGATTTTCCATTTTGAATATATCAGGGGCGGCATATGGCAAATAGCTTTCTGGATGCCTGCCTTCTCAGGGATGACTAAAAAACGAATCCCGAAAGTGGTATAATGCAAATTCATGAGGTTATTTCTTTTCTGCCATGGATTTATCTGGTATCCACCGTACGAGGCACTTGACGATAACAGAGGGATATGTAAAAAAATCAGATTGTTTTTTGAGTTGAGCGCTCAACGTAGGTGCTTATCCGTTTGCAAGACCGTAACGGTTGAACGTGAAGCCGCCCTTTTTCTCAGGTTGCTATGAGGATGTCCATGAATTTGGAGCAGGAAAAAGCAGGTTCCGATACGAAGTCGGATGATAATAAAGAGACGCTCAGCACCGCATCGGAGAAAAAATCCGCGTATAAAGCGAACGGTATCGCCCGCCTGCCGCAGAGATACGTCATAAAAGATTCAAACGGCAATCCAATTCTAACCTGTCTCGATGCGCCGGATATCGCGGTTCAAGTCGAAGCCGGCTTGACCGTCTCCGCATCGGCAGCCCTCAAATCACCTGCCGGCACAATCTATCTCGACGGCGTCGCCCAGAGCGGGCCTTTCATGGACAATGAAAAGCAGATTTATAACTTTGACCACCATGAAGGCTGTTTACGGTCGTTTACGCTTTCAACCTGCGAACAGGTCCTGTTGATGATCCTCAAGGGCCTGGATTTGCGCAGCCGGGAATGGAGCGTATTGGCGAACGAGCCGGATTTGGACACCATCCTGGCAATCTGGCTCCTTTTGAACCATCAGCGGATTCAGCAAAAAAAATTAGGCCGGCGGCAATTTTTATATGCCCTGGTTCGGCACGAGGGCATTATTGATTCCCACGGGTTAGAGATGACCGAATTCAGCGCGCTGCCGACGGAATTGTTAACAAAGACCAGAAAAGTGATCGACTATTTGCGGGCCGAGGAAATTGATTTAAAAAAGAGAGGGATATGGGAGGAAAAAGACAGCCTGGAACTCACGGCGAAGATTTTGCACAAAATTGACCGCATCATTTACAAATCGATTGATCTTGCCGATTTTAAAGAAATAAGAGAACTGGCACGGGTTGACTTGGGAAACAGTCGCATCGCCGTCATTGTCGAAGCCGATCATGGTATTTATGAGCTCGAACCCTATCTGCTCAAGGTCTATGGCGAGAAGCTCGGGCTGGCAATCCTTAAAACAGGAGAGGGCAAGTACACCCTGCGTCGCCTGAACCCTTTCATGTCCGGTGATTTGGATATCGTTTATCCAATATTGAACGCTATCGATCCTGCCGTCGGGCATCGAACCAACAGCCCTCAATGGGGCGGTTCCGGCGACATCGGGGGCTCTCCGCGGGGAATCGCTACCAAGCTGAGTGACAAGGAAATTGCACAAGCCTGCCGGGACGCCTTCCAGCATCCGAACAAACCCGAATATGTGATCCATTCTCTTTATTCCATCCTGGCCGTATGCGCAATCATCGGGGTTGCTGCCATCAGCAATTATTACCTGTCCTCCAGCCCGTGGCTGGGTAACCTGGATACAGCCGGCCTGATTTCAAAGACCTATTTTTCTTTTTTTGTCGCCATGGGGTTATTTTCGGCAACAGGCATTTTTCTGTTAGCGGGAACGCGGTTGTCGCGATTTGGATTTGGGATCCCCCGCGGAAAAGTCTGGTGGGTGTTCCTGCCGGTAATTATCATGACAGCAATGGCCAAGGGCGTCTATTTCCCTGATTCAGCCATTCATTTTCTGAATCTAAGCGAAAGTGTCGTATATCTTTTTATTGTCATTCCTTTGGCAGTAGAGCTGCTGTTTCGCGGATTGGCCCATGGTATCTTAGTAAAAGGCACAACGGTGCAAAGCTACAACAGCCGATGGTTCTTTTCCTACTCCGTGATCCTGTCTGCAATTTTATATGCAGCTTTCATCACCGGCCTCCTTTTCCTTCCGGAGATTTTTGAAGGAGGATTCCGGGCACAACCAATGGCTGAAACCGCTTTTGCCGCATTTTCATTCGGCCTCGTCAATGGGGTTGTCAGGGAACGAAGTCATAGCATTTTTCCGCCCATAATTTTTCACCTGATTGCTTTTTTAGCAATGGCACTGTTCCTCATCTAGTCGCGTGGTCGCCAGAAAAACATTTTTCATCGGCCGAGCCGGTGGCTCATGAGGGCAGTTAAACGAGCCGTTTCTTTTCCAAACAGAACCGGAGGTTGTCGATCACTTTCAGCAGGAGGCGGTCGCGTTCACGACAGATCTCGGATGGATCGCGGTCGCCGTAGTCAAAAAACCCTTTCCCCGACTTGACACCGAGATGGCCTTTCTCGATGTGCCGATGGAGGGCTTTGGGTCGGTTGTCCACGGGCGGGTCGAAAAAGGACTCATCCAGTAAATTGCGGGCGCTCAAATCCAGGCCGGTAAAATCGTAGCGTTGGATAAGCCCGAGCACCATCATACGCGGGGCGATGCTGGCCTTGACGGCCAGGTCGAGGTCCTCGGCGCTGATGTAGCCGTTATCCAGCAGGAAGAAAGCTTCACGTCCGATGATACGCAGGATGCGGTTGATGATAAACCCGGGGACATATCTTTCGATGACGATGGGGCGTTTGCCCAGCGAATGCAGTATGTCCAGGGTGCGGGCCACTATATCCGGCCGTGTTGCCTCCCCCTTGACCACTTCGACCAACGGTACGATATGGGGCGGGGCGAACCAGTGGGCGATGACGGCTGCAGGGTGCCGCTGCGCGGGCATCAGTTCGAACACGTTCAGTGTGGATGTGTTGCTCCAAAGCATGCACGCTTCCGGCGCGGCCGTGTCGATGGCCTCAAATACGCTGCGCTTGACATCCCGGTCCTCGCTGACGGCTTCGATAACGATGTCCGCATCGGCCACCTGGTCGGCGATGGAGGGGGCATAGCTGATACGTCCCAAAATTCCCCGGGTTTCTTCAGGATCGATAACCCCATGTTCTTCCAGGGTCCGGCAGATCGCAGGAATCATCCGGCGGCAGGCCTCTACCGCCGCGGCGTTTCGGTCGTAGCCGACAACCCTGTAGCCGCCCTGAGCCAATATCTGGGCCAGTCCCGGCCCCATGGTTCCCAATCCGATTACGGCCGCAACGCTTTCATTCGCTGGTTTCATAACATCTCCATAGGGTTCGCTCAATTTTTAAGCTGTTATTGCCCATCTTCATCCAGAACCTCGCGGACTTTTACGGCGATATCCTTCAGCGAAAATGGTTTTTGGATGAAATGCCTTTCCGTTTTTGAAATGCCCCGGTGAAAGATGACATCAACGGTATAACCGGACATGAACAGGTGCTTTGCGGTCGGACGAATCGATAGAAGCCGCTCGATCAGTTCCCGACCGTTCATCTCCGGCATGACCACATCGGTTAGAAACAGGTCGATTTCATGGCTGTTGTCCCGGGCCATTTGAATGGCCCCGCCGGGTGTGGTGGCGGTTAAAACATCATACCCCAGGCGCTCCAGCATCGCCTGGCTCAACTCGACAAGCATGGTGTCGTCTTCCACCAGCAGGATGGTTTCCCCGTGACCCTGCGGAATTGTCTCCCCGGGTCGGGTTTGTTTTTGCGGGCCTTCTTTTTCATGCTGCGGAATATAGATGTTGAATGTGGTCCCGATCCCCGGTTCGCTGTAGAGGTTGATGAATCCATTACTTTGTTTGACGATTCCATAAACGGTTGCCAACCCCAGACCTGTCCCTTCGCCCACCTCTTTGGTGGTGAAGAAGGGGTCGAAAACATGCAGCGCCGTATCCTTGTCCATTCCGCTACCGTTGTCGACAACGCTCAAGCGGGCGTACGTTCCCGGAAGGCAATCCACATGGGTCGTTTTGCACATCAGGTCGTCGAAAAAGGCCGTATGGGTCTCGATGACGATCCGGCCGACATCGGCAATGGCATCGCGGGCGTTGACACACAGGTTGACCATGATCTGGTCGAGTTGAGAAGGGTCCATTTCGACGGTGCAGTCGTTTTCTGAAGGCAGCCATTCCAGTTCGATATTTTCGCCGATAAGCCGCCGCAGCATATTGAGCATGTCCCCCACCTTGGCGTTAAGGTCGATCGGCTTCGGTGCTACACGCTGCTTGCGGGCGAAAATGAGCAGCTGGCGGGCAAGGTCGATGGAGCGTTGGGTGGCGTCGAGAATTTTTTCGATATGTTCACGAAAGGGATCGCTGGCGCCCATCTCTTCCAGAGTGAGTTCCGCATACCCCATGATGGCCCCTAATATGTTGTTGAAATCATGGGCCACCCCTCCTGCCAGAATACCGATCGCCTCCAGTTTCTGGGATTGGAACAGCTGTTTTTGCAGTTTTTCCCGGTCCTGTTCAGCCCTTTTGCGGTCGGTGATGTCGATCATGCTGAACAGAATTTTTTCCCCGATGATGTTGGCACCGACGATAATGGTTCGCTTGGTCCCGTCCTGGCAGGTAATTTCTCTTTCCTCGGAATTGATTGCCGCAGCGGTTCCATGGGTCTCTTTTGCCGCTTTCTGCCATTTGGACAACACGCTTTCCCGGTGGGCCGGATCGGGGAAGATAAGTTCCCACCACTTGTGGCGGCTGGACAGCTCATCGGTGGCGATGCCGTAGAATTGATATATTTTTTTAGAGAGGAATTCGTTGACCTTGGTTATGCGGCCGTCCCTGTCAACCTCGGCCAGTGCCATGGGGGCCATGGTAAAGAGCTCTCTGAAGCGGGCTTCGGACCGGTTTTTACGCCAGTTGTTGATGAAAAACATCAACATCAAGACAACGACAGTCTCCGCGATGTCTTCGAGAGGGTCGAAATAGACGGTGATGCCGGCGTGTTCCAGAAAATTAGAAAACACTATGAAATCATAAAGGAAAAGCGACAGAAGCAGGGGGATAAACACATCGGTGCTTAAATTGGCACGTCGTCTGCCTGTGATCAGCACAATGGCGGCGGCCGTGAAAACTGCGGAAGACCACAAACTTAACAACTCTGATGATCCCATACGTCTGGCCTGTAAATTTATAGGCTTTTCCGGGTCAGTTTCACTACGGTGGCCAGCATTCCGACCGAACCAAGGGCGATGGATACATGTTCGCAGGTATTGAAGAAGGAATTCAGCCAGAATTCTTCGACAACCGTAAAGATGTTGGACAACAGCAAAAAAACGTAGGCCCCCATGAAATACCGGCGTCCCGGGAGTTCGGAACTCCGCAGGACGACATAAAAGAAGGGCCCCCCGGCGATGAAAATGACCATCACAAAAAATTCCGTCGACAGTGTCATGAATTGTTTTCTCCCTGCGGTTCACCCGCATGCACCCACCGGCGCCTGACCGCTGTTATGGAAAAGGCACAACACGACGATCGCACCGGTATCGCCCTTTGTAACCGGTTGCCGAAAGGTGACGCCAAAATAACGGTGGCATGGATATTTCCATTATAATTAATTGGTTATAATATATATCTGCATTGTTTCGCAATGGATGTCAAGCAATAATTGACGATTTCCCGCAGCAAGCGGCGGGGGATCGTCACCGTAAGGAATTCTGCATATTATGATTCGCGCGCTCACCCCGCAGCAAGCTGCAGGGAATGCGCTCGCTATCTCGGTTCAAAACATAAAAGCAGCGCAATTAGCACATAGCTTTAGGCCTCGTGTTCGGTTTATCCGGGGTAGGATGTTGTTTGTGCAACTTTGAGGTGAATTGTGGTACGATACCCCGGCATTTTATTAAGAAACGGACCCGCCCGATGTTCCCCAGGGAAATGGGGCCAACCCCTTGGCTTTACCCGTTCCCGGCATTGGTGTCAGCATACCCGATGGAGATTGATTTTGCGCTATGAAGGCCCGATATATCGACCGCCGAGTGAAGCCGACAGCCTTCTGATCCAGGCCACGGTGGGATGTCCGCACAACAAGTGCAGTTTTTGCATGGTCTACAAAAAAGGCCCGATGCTCAGGATTCGACCGGTCGCGGACATATGCGAGGATATCGACGCCGCCCTCGAGCGCTGCGGACCCGGGGTGCGCCGGTTTTTTTCCCGGCGGGCAACACGATCGCCATGCCGACCGCAGATCTGGCCGCCATATGCCGTTATTGCAGAAAGGCGTTCCCGGAACTCCGGCGCATCACGGTGTACGGATCTTCAGCGTACATCGTTGAAAAGGGGCTGGATGACATCCGGCTTCTGAAAAAGGCCGGCTTGAGCCGCATCCACGTGGGCCTTGAAAGCGGTGACGATGTGATCCCGAAGCGGGTAAAAAAAGGGGCGAATGCCGCGGAACAGATCCGGGCCGGCCAAATCGTCAAACGGGCCGGGATGCACCTCAACGATGGCGTTCGGGCGGGCAGGTGACCTTCAGGGTGCCAGCAATTCCCGCTGCCAGACGCCATTTGATGACACATGGCGCTCCCGGAGGTGCATCCAGTCGAGCCTTCCCTCCCAGAATTCCATTTTATCGGGAATCAGGCAATACCCGCCCCATGTGTCGGGGCAGGGGATCGGCTTTCCCTTGTATCGCCGTTTGACCTGATCAACCTTTGCGACCAGATCTTCTCTTTTCCGGATGACGCTGCTTTGGGGGAACGCGGCCGATGCCGCCTGGTTCGACCGCCTGCGGACTTTCCAGTCGGCTTCGGCCGCTTTGCGGGAAAGCCTCAAAACCCGGCCGTCGATGCGCACCTGGCGCGGGGGAAAATGCCAGTAAAAAACCATCACCGCCGACGGGTTGAGATCCAATTCTCTGCCCTTGCTGCTGGCATAGTCCGTATAAAAGGAAAAACCGCCGTGAACGACCCCTTTGAATAACACCGACCTGGCGGCGGGCCTGTGATCAGGCGTCACCGTCGCCAGGGTGGCGATGTCCGGCCGCAGAAGGGGTGACCAGGGAAGGGCGTCTGCCAGCAGGCGCCCGATTACCCGGATTTTCGAAAGCGGCCCTCCCTTACCCTCTTGGGCCTGCTCATACCATTGAGAGAAAATGGTTACAGGGTCCGTTATGGTATCATTTTTTGCCACAGTCACATCCGGTGGAGACGTTGCCCCGTGTTTTTTCACGATCATGTTGAAAACCGCTTTCCGAGCGTACTGTATCACAAAATTGGTGAACAGGGCGAACCGTTAATCGAGATAACCGAAACTTGACCAAACCCTAACCATTTTGTATATCTTCGTGATCGTACTAATTCTCATTTTGCCTGTGTCATTTTCTGAATCTCTGTTCCTCAGCAAGTTGATACCATGTCCACTGAATGAAACGTCACACGTAGGCTCAGAGCAATTCTCAGTGCCGATATAATTGGAAGGTTACGAAGGGGAAAATCATGATGAAATCTGCATTGACGGCTATTGCCATCCCACTGGTGCTGTTCGTCCTCTTGAGCGCATGTGCAGCACCGGTGCTTCAGCCGATGGAAGAGAAAACATCGTCCATGAAAATTACAATTGAAGAAATAAACAAATTAGAAGAAAAAATTGAAAAGGCCAAAAAGGAAGAACTGGACGTTTTATCGCCGCGTTGGTTTGCAAAAGCGGAAACTTCCTGTGGGAAGGCGAAGTCCAAAGCCGAAAAAGGGGCGGTGCTGAAGGATATTCGCGAAGACTTGGCGGACGCAACCGCTTATTTGATAAAGGCCGAAAAGTCAGCAGCTGTTGCGAGGACAACCATGGCCCAAGCCATCGAAAGTCGACGTCTGGCCCGCGTTGCCGGCGCAACCGAGTTGGGCAGGCGATACGACAAAGTGGAAGAACGATTTTTAAAACTTACTGCGGCAGTTGAGAAAAACCGTACACATTACACCGAAAAAAATGCCCCAAAAGTCAGCGAAGCCTTTCGCGACCTGGAATTGATCGCTATCAAGAACAAAACCATCGGGGAGGTAGGCGACGCCATTCAACAAGCCGAAGAGAGTGGGGCGAAAAAATATGCCCCCCAAGCGCTTGAAACGGCCCAACGCCATTTTAATGAAACGAATGAATTTATCACTGCAAACCGGTATGCAACAGATGAAATGCAAAAAAAAGCCGCCGAGGCCATGTTTTTTACCAAACGAGCGCTGGTTCTTTCGGACCTGAACAAACGGCTTGAAAAGATGACGCCGGAAGAAACCTCTTTATGGATGGAAGGTATCGTAAAAAAGATCACCGCCAGGTTGTCCGCCCGGGATTCACGCGATATGGATATGGATTCTCAGGTGACGAACATTCTGGATTCTATAACATCACTGCAGGAGAACAATAGGCTGATTGCCCAAAAACTGTTGTCGACACAGAATGAACTCGAGGAAACGAAGACCGCCTCGGACAGCCAAATTCAAGCATTCAACCAGGCCTTGGCATCGTACCAGAGCAAAAGCATACAGGATCAGAAAACCAAAGAGCGCATTTTGGCGGAAAAGATAGCCACCGAGACAAAATTGGAATCCGAAAGGCAATTCAATCAGAAGTTCATCGAGATACAAAGCTATTTTCGTCCGAACGAGGCCGACGTGTACAAAAGGGGTAATCAACTCATCATACGCTTGAAAGGGATGAAATTCCCGGTTGGGCAGGCGTTCATCATGCAGGAGAACTACAGATTGCTGAGCAAGGTCCAACGCGCTATCGGTGAATTTGAAAATCCCTCCGCTGTGATCGAGGGGCACACTGACAGCACGGGGATCAAAGAAGCCAATGACATATTGTCCCGGAAGAGGGCTAGTGCGGTTAAAGAATACCTGATAGCGAACGGGACGCTCCCTGCTGACAAGATTTTCAGCAGGGGCTATGGATCCGAAAAACCCCTGGCTTCCAATGCGACGCCCGAAGGCCGTGAAGCCAATCGGCGCATCGATGTGATTGTTACGCCGGATATCAAGCTGAACCAATAGTGATGCGCTCGGTGGCCGTACGGACTTTGAAAGGAGATAACGATGTTAAACGAACTGTGTGGCTGGTGCGGCAGGATCCTCAGGGTGGATCTCGGGAGCGGCGAAATCGACCACTTGGAAACTCGACATTACGCCGACAAATATCTCGGCGGCAGGGGGATCGCAAGCCGTATCTATTGGGAAGCGGTTGGGCCGGCGGTGAGGGCCTTCGATCCTGAAAACCATCTGATTTTTATGACCGGACCGCTGGGGGCGACCGGTGCCCAGGCGGCTTCCAGGATGTTTGTGGCGGGCAAATCGCCCATGCTGAAACCGGAAGGGTTTTGCTACGGCAATGTGGGGGGCTTTTTCGGCCCGTACCTGAAAAAGGCGGGTTACGACGGATTGGTGATTTTGGGACGGGCCAGGAAACCGTCCTACCTCTGGATTCACGACGATGATGTCAACATAATGGATGCCGCGGACATTTGGAGGTCCGGTGCGTATGCGGTGAGAGATTGTCTTAAGCAAAAACACGGCAGGCAGGTCCGTTTTATCACCACCGGGGTGGCTGGTGCAAACCTGTGCCGCAGCGCCACCGTGGTCACAGACAATGAGGGCAGCGCCACCGGCGGCTGGGGTGCCGTTATGGGGTCCAAAAATTTAAAGGCGGTTGCCGTGCTGGGAAGCGGCACGCCCAAGGTGGCAAACCCGGAAGCGTTGAAGAAACTGAACAAAAAGGTCGTTCACCTGAGCAAGCGCAATGCCTGGTCACCGTTTCCCGAAGACCAGGTTCGACGGATAGGCCGGGCGTCCTGCTACCAATGTGGCTTGGATTGTATCATGCGCAGTACGTATCAGACCGCTTCGGGGGAGACAGTGGTGCGTAAATGCCAGTCGATGTTCGTATACTATCCCTGGGTGCTGCGTCGTGGGGATGAATCTGCCGAGACGGCGGTCAAGGCAACCGGCGTCTGCAACGATCTGTCGCTTTGCACCATGGAAATGGCCAATATGTTGCAATGGCTGGAGAATTGCCATGGCGCGGGCGTTTTAAGCTCCCGGGACACCGGCCTTGACATGGATCAACTTGGTTCCCTGGGCTTTTTCGAGCGGCTGGCCGGAATGGTGGCCTTGCGTGAGGGCATGGGCGACCTTCTGGCGGAAGGGCTGGTGCGGGCCGGTGAGGAACTGGGCGGCGAGGCGCTCGCTCAATTTACCAATGCGGTTTCCGATGTCGGTGACGGAGCGACCTATTCAGCCCGGGAATACCTGATGAACGGCCTTCTTTACGCTTTCGAGCCGCGCCAGCCGATTGCCATGCTTCACGAAATCAGTCGCATCATCGGCCAGTGGGTTCAGCACGTCCGGCAACCGCCCTCCTCGCCGGTCACGGCGGATGTTTACCGGTCTGCCGCGAAAATGTTTTGGGGCGATGACAGGGCGTGGGATCTCAACACAACCGACGGCAAGGCCGCCGCTGCAGTCAGAATCATGGATCGGACGTATGTAAAAGACAGCCTCGGTCTGTGTGACTCCAATTGGCCTTTGATGGTTTCCTGGAATACGCCCGACAACGTCGGAGACCCGACCCTGGAAAGCCAAATCTATTCTGCGGTTACCGGCCTGGAATCGGACGAAGAAGCCCTGCTGCGCTGCGGTGAAAGGATTTTCAACCTTCAGCGGGCTATTTTGCTGCGTGAAGGTTGGCGCCCGAAGGAAGACGACGTCCTCGACGAATTCAATTACGAGGATCCTGTAGAGTCGGTATTCATGAACCCGGATGTGATCGTTCCCGGAGCGGGCGACGACGTATTGTCCCGCCGTGGCCGTACACTCGGAAAAGACGAGTTCCAACAGATGCGGAAAGAATTTTACGAACGTCGCGGCTGGGATCCGGAGACCGGTTTCCAGGAAGCCGGTACGCTTCACGACCTCGGCCTGGACGATGTTGCAGAAGACCTGAGTGGTCTGGGGGTAATAAAATTAGGCTCTTCCGGGGGACGCGTAACTTTGCATCCATCCCCGCCTAATAGCCGCCTCTGAATGGTTACCTATAAGGAACCGGGGGACCAAGGATTCCAGGGGACCTCGACTGTGGATTATTCGCTGGCTGTATTCAGGTTTTCCGGGCAATCAGCCAAAAGCAAATAGCCAACCGTTGGATGTTCAGCGTTCGGTGTCGGACATTCATCTTGGGTTCTGACCTCTGAGCTCCGATTTCTGACTTCCGGTTTAGGATCAAGACAGATCGCCAATTATCCGCTTCAGCACTTTTTCCATATGGATGAGGTGGGTGCCCCGCCAATACAGCTTATCGCAGGCTAGACACCGGGTATAGGCATGGCAGAATTGCCTGGTTTTCGGCGGGATCCTGTCCAATACCGCTTCTTTAGCTACCGGCACTAAAAGGGCGTTGCAGCGGAGACATCGTGAGAACAGCTTGATTTCATTTTTGATATCCAGCCGGTCGATGACCCGCCTTATCTGTTCCGCCGTCGTTCCCGGGTAAAGGTAGATGCCATGGCTGACATCCTTGAATTTGAGCAGTTTCTTGTTTTTGGACAGTATGATTCTGTTTTCTTTGTTCGATAAGGCGATGATGTCACGATTGGTGAAGGCGGTGTCGTAAAAAATATCGAACCCCAGGGCTCGCATATATTTTACGATATCGCCGAGGTTGATGTCGGCTATGAATCGGTTCCTGCGAAGCGGGATTTTTCTGAGCCGCGTCAGGTTTTCGATGTTGAGGGCTTCGAATGTAGGATACACGCTTACGCGATCGTTGTTCTGGAGAGTGTAGGCAAAATCGACTGAAATTCCATTCACCAGAATCAGGTCGATCTCGGTGTGAGGCACCCCCATGGACTCTAGCATGTCTTTTATCGACCGTTTTTCTTTGAACGCGGCTTCAAAATCGGTTTTTTTTCGATGAGTTGGAAGAAATTCGTTCAATTCTTCATAAAAGCGGAAGGTCGCTTTTAACATTGTGGGCGGGGCAGATTCCATCGGGTTGCAGGAAAAATTTTTAATTTTTATAAGGGGTAATGCCCCTCGAGCTTGCTGCGAATCGAAATCGAAGCGATCCGATTCCGATTTGGGTGGCTCTGGTAGACCGGCCGGTACTCCGCCGTTTGACGCGGGGAGTTATCAGTATAAAAAAATGGCTTCTTAAGGCGCCGTTTTTATTCTCCAGTGCATCTCTTATCCGTTAATAGTTGAGGATGACTGGCAGAAAAGATGCACGCACACCCAAGAAGCCTGACAAATGCCGCATACGGCAACGCTTTGTCCAATCTTTAACCTTTGTGGGGGCCTGCGCGGCCGTCACGTGGTTTAGGTAATTAGTGTTGAAGCCGATTGGCATTTGATACACTCTACACTTAAAATAATTCTTCCGGATCGTGTGTCAATAGCCTTTTTTCATGGTGCGGAATTTTTAGACGGACGACGCTTCGGCCGCCGTTGTCCGGTGCCATGCGCGCCCGTTCCCATGGGGAAAAAATCGACGGGACCCCGGAGCATCGGATGGAGTAGATCCCCTGGATTCCTGTTTTGTAAAAATTATGATATGTTGCACACGGTAAAGGTTTTTCACCTCAACTCAGGTTGCAGTCACCTGGGAGGAAATCACACGTCGGAGGGCAGGTAGACATTATGCAAATCAAGGACAAAGTGGTCGTGGTAACCGGCGGGGCCAATGGGATCGGCGAGGCCCTGTGCCGCAGGTTCGTCAAGGAAGGGGCCAGGGGCCTCGTCGTGGCGGACATCAATGAAGACCGGTTGAAAATCGTCGCCGGGGAACTGGACATCCTGGGGATCAGGACCGATGTCACCAAGGAGGCCGATATGGTGGACCTGGTACGGCAGGCCGAAGAAGCATACGGCCCCATCGACCTGTTTTGCTCCAATGCGGGCATTATTTCCAGCGACGCCCCCGGATGGACCGCGGCATCCTGCGCCAACGACGTGTGGCAGAAGTCCTGGGACCTGCACGTGATGGCCCACGTGTATGCGGCCCGGGCCGTCCTGCCCGGAATGATCGCGCGCGCGGACGGGTATCTGTTGAGTGTGGCCTCGGCGGCCGGGCTGTTGAACCAGATCGGGAGCGCCCCGTACTCCGCAACCAAGCATGCGGCGGTCGGATTTGCGGAAGCGTTGGCCATCACCCATAAAAAAGACGGCATCAAGGTGTCCGTGGTTTGCCCCCAGGCCGTCAGGACGCAGATGGTGGCAGGCGCCGAGGACGGTGCGGCCAGCGTTGACGGCATTATGGAACCGGAGGACGTGGCCGAAAGCATCGTTCAGGGCCTGGCCGAAGAGCGGTTCATGATCCTTCCCCACCCGGAAGTGAAGACCTATTTTCAGCGCAAAGCCTCGGATTATGACCGCTGGATAAACGGCATGGCACGGTTTAGGGAGAAACTCTTCCCCCCACAGGTGTAACGCTGGGGTTCGGCCTGGGCTCGTGAACCGTGTGGCGTTCAACCCGCTCCTGCTGGGCTTAGCCGGCTGCCCAATACCCCCGATATCGTAGTTACGAATTTGAACAGAGATAGCGAGCGCATTCCCTGCGGCTTGCTGCAGGGTAAGCGAGCGAATCACAATAGATAGAATTCCTTACGGTGAAGATTCCCCTTAAGCTTGCTGCGGGGAGTGTTCAATTTGTTTAAAAATTAAATATTGGCATTTAGGATTTACTTGTTTCAGCAATATCCAAACAACCCCCTTCCAGGGTACAACCAGTGCCGGGCCCTATGTGCCCGGGTATCAACCTAGGGATACGATGTCTACACTATATCTGGTCAGACACGGCCGCGCGGCCGCGAGTTGGGGTGAATCCGCCGATCCGGGGCTCGACGACACCGGCAGAGAACAGGCCGCCGGGGTGCCGGCTCTCCTGGATGACGCGGTCCCCATGCCCATTGTCAGCAGTCCCATGACCCGGGCCAGGGAGACGGCGGCTCCCCTGGCCGGCATCTGGAACTGCACCCCTCATATCGATCCCCGGTTCTCGGAGATACCTACACCGGCGGACGTTACCGCCGCAAGAAAAGCCTGGATCAAGTCGGTTCTGTCTAAGACATGGCCGGAATTGGGCGCTGATTTGCAGGCATACAGAGACCGGCTGATCCGTGCCGCCTGTGCCATGGAACGGGACACGGTGGTTTTCACCCATTTCATCGCGATCAACACCCTTGTCGGCAAGGCTTTGAACGACAGCAGGGTATTGATCTTCTGGCCTGACAACGCGTCCATTACCACCCTGCAAACCGACGGGGCGGCCCTCGAACTCGTCGAAAAAGGGGTCGAGTCTCCCTCCATAATCGGCTGACCCCACGGCTGCAACGCTGGGGTGCCCCCTGCAGGTCGGATTGCTCCTCCCGAAAATAGATGACCGCCGGCTAAAAAAACGCTTGACAAGATATGAATGTAAGCGTTACTTACAATCAGGAGTTTCTTTATGGGCAATGCCACGATACCGGCGACGACAATGGACAATGACGAAAAACAGGGATCGCCTCCGGCCATGTTGAAACTGGCGGCGGCCATGCGCCGACTCCTGCGCACCAAGGACTTCAACTCCATCACAACCGCGGAAATATCCAGGACCGCCGGTGCCAACGAAGCCCTCATCTACCGCTATTTCAAGGACAAGAGGGGGTTGCTGCACCAGGTGCTTTACGATTACCTCCTGGACTTTCATACGGAAGTTCAGAATGAGATCAACGCCGTGCCCGATGCCTTGGGCAAGCTGAAATGCCTCATCCGGACCCATATCCGCATGTACGACAGCAACCGCGTGTTTGCCAGGATTCTGCTGCTGGAGGTGCGGAATTTTCCGGCTTACTTCGAGAGCACGACCTACCGGCTGGTGAAAGGGTACGGGAAGATGGTGAGCGACATTATCGTCGACGGCGTGGCAGCGGGGGAGATCAGAGACGATGTCCCGGTTTCGCGAATTCGCGACCTGATCCTCGGGGGCATAGAGCATTTCTGCATTGCCGAGGTTATTTTCAATCATAAATTGGCGGTCGACGAGACAGCCGGGCATCTGTGCGAGCTCTTATTTTCGGGTATAAAGGCCGAATCCGTGGCGGGCGGAAAGGACCCCGCTGCCGCCGCCGGCTTCTAGTCGCACAACGCATATGGAATTTCATTCATCGCCTGAGTCGAACGTTTTACATTGTTTGAATGATCAACATAACAAAAAGAAGGAGGGTATGACATGTCGGGAATTTGTTCATATGGCGGCTACGTGCCGCGTTACCGTTTGAACCGGATGCTGGTTTACCAGGCCATGGGCTGGATGAATCCGGCGAACATCGCCAACGCCAAGGGGGAGAAGGCGGTGGCCAACTTTGACGAGGACAGCATTACCATGGCGGTGGCCGCGGGCCTGAACGCCCTTAACGGCATCGATCCGTCGACGGTGAACGGGGTTTTCATGGCCTCGACCACCATGCCCTACAAGGAGCGGCTCAATGCCGGCATCGTGGCCACGGCTCTAGGATTGGGGGACGACATCCGCACGTCGGATTTTTCGGGAGGCCTCAAGGCGGGCACCGGTGCGCTTTTATCGGCCGTAGACGCGGTGGAGGCCGAACGGCTTGACAACGTGGTGGTAACCGCCGCGGAGAGCCGCCTGGGCAAGCCGGCCTCGCCCCAGGAGCTGATTTTCGGCGATGCGGCTGCGGCGTTTGTGGTGGGCAACGAGAACGTGATCGCCGAGTTCAAGGGCTCCTATTCCCTTTCGTACGACTTTGCCGACCACTACCGGGGCAAGGGCGCCACCTACGACCGCCAGTGGGAAGACCGCTGGATCCGGGATCTGGGCTTCGATCAGTTCGTACCCGAGGCGGTCAACGGGCTTCTTAAGAAGCTCGATCTAAACATAGGTGATTTCGCCAAGGTGATCTACGACTGCCACTACGGCGCCGCCAGAAAAAAGCTGAACAAGGTGCTGGGCATCGCTGCGGAAGCGGACCAGAGCAACTTCCAGGTAGAGATCGGGCAGAGCGGTACCGCGCAGTCCCTGGTAATGCTGGCGCATGCCCTTGAAACGGCCAGACCGGGGGACAAGCTGATGGTGGTCAGTTTCGGCAGCGGGTGCGACGCACTCTGTTTCGAGGCCACGGATGCCATCAGCGCCTACCAGAACGGAGGCAGTGTTTCGGCAGAGCTGGCCGACAAGGCCGAGCTGGACAACTACACCAAGTACCTGGTGTGGCGGGACATCCTGCCGGGCGAAGCCGGCCTGCGTTCTGAGGAGGACGTCTGGACGCGCTGGTCGGCCCTGTGGCGGTCGCGCAAAATGGTGCTGGGCCTATGGGGATCCAGGTGTAAGAAGTGCGGCACCCTTCAGCTGCCGCCCCAGGCGGTGTGCGTCAACCAGGCGTGCGGGGCTGTGGGAGAGATGGAAGATCACCGCTTTGCCGACAAGATCGGCCACGTGGCCAGCTTTACCGGCGACATGCTGGCGGCGTCGGTCAATCCGCCGGCCGTCTACGGCCAGGTGGAGTTCGAGGGCGGCGGCAAGATGATGTTCGACTTTACGGACTGCAACCTTGAAGAGCTGAAAACCGGCATGGCGGTGGCCTTGAGCTTCCGCAGAAAATACTACGATGCAAAGCGCGATATTTCCGGATATTTCTGGAAAGCGGTTCCTGCAAAGGAGGTGAAGTAAATGGCTGACGGAATCAAAGACAAAGTGGCAATTTTAGGCATGGGGTGTACGCGTTTCGGGGAACGCTGGGAGTCGTATGCCGAGGACCTGGCCGCCGAGGCGTTTGTGGAATGCCTGGAAGATGCGGGCATTGAGAAGAAAGATATCGAGGCGGCCTACGTGGGCACGCACATCGACGAGATCAACGTGGGCAAGGCGGCGGTGCCCCTGGGTGTGGCGCTGAAGCTGCCCTACATCCCGGTGTCCAGGACGGAAAACTACTGCGCCACGGCCACCGAGGCCTTCCGGGCGGCCTGCTATGCGGTGGCGGCCGGGGCCTACGACATCGTGCTGGCCCTGGGGGTCGAAAAATTGAAAGACACCGGTTACGGCGGTCTGCCGGGCGGCGGCATGCTGGGCGTCCAGTCGTTCATGATGGGTGCCAATATGACGGCGCCGGGCATGTTCGCGCAGCTGGCCACGGCCTACAGCGCCAAATGGGGGGTGCCCATGGAAAAAATCAAGGACGCCATGGCCCACGTATCGGCCAAGAGTCACGCCAACGGCGCGCTGAACCCCAGGGCGCATTTGCGCAAGGCCGTACCCGAGGAAGTGATCAAGGCGGCGCCCATGATCGCCTATCCCTTAGGATTGTTCGACTGCTGCGGGGTGAGCGACGGGGCGGCCTGCGCCATCGTGACCACGCCGGAGATCGCCAAGAGCTTGAAGAAGAACCAGAACCTGGTCAAGGTCAAGGCCCTTTCCGTATCGGTCAGTTCCGGTGAGGAGTCCATCGGCAACTCCTGGGACGGCTCCCATTTCGTGACCACGCGAATTGCGGCGACCAAGGCCTACGAGGAGGCCGGCATCAAAGACCCGCGGCAGGAGATCAGCATGTGCGAAGTGCACGACTGTTTTTCGATTACCGAGATGGTTACCATGGAAGACCTGCACATCTCTCCCAAGGGCGGGGCCTATGAGGATATCATGGGCGGGTTTTACGATCTCAACGGTGAGACGCCCTGCCAGGTGGACGGCGGGTTGAAGTGCTTCGGCCATCCCATCGGCGCATCGGGGCTGCGTATGATCTACGCCATGTACGAGCAGCTTTTGGAAAGGGTGCCCGAGGAAAGAAAGGTCAAGAATGCCCAAATGGGCCTGACCCACAACCTGGGGGGCATGCCCCACTCCAACGTGGCGGCCATTTCGATCGTTGGCCTTGATTAGAACAGAGGCCCAAGCTACAGAGGACGGAGCACGTATTACCAGTAGGGAGATAGTAGTGAAGAGCAGAGAGAAAGCTCAACAAGGCATCACGAAAACAAGCGATAGAAAAGGATAGTAAAATGGAAAAAATGTTGAAAGACAGGGTGGCGATTATCACCGGTTCGGGCAGGGGCATCGGCCAGGCAGCGGCCCTGATCTTCGCCCGGGAAGGGGCCAAGGTCGTGGTGAGCGACATCGACCTGGCCCCGGCCAACGAGACCGTGGAGGAGATCAAGAAAGCCGGCGGTGAAGCCATTGCCTTCCCGGGCGATGTCACGGCAGAGGGGTTTGCCGAAGGGATCGTCAAGGCGGCAGCCGATGCCTTCGGCGCCATCCACATTCTGGTGAACAATGCCGGTTACACCTGGGACGGTGTGGTTCACAAGATGACCGACAACATGTTCGATGCCATGATGAACATCCATGTCAAGGCACCTTTTCGGATCATCCGCGCAGCGGCCCCCTATTTCAGGGATGCGGCCAAGAAGGAGATGGCCGAGGGCGCTTCGGTGGCACGCAAGATCGTCAATATTTCGTCCATGGCCGGTACCTCCGGCAACGCGGGCCAGGCCAACTACTCTTCGGCCAAGTCGGCGGTGCTGGGCCTGACCAAGACCATGGCCAAGGAGTGGGGCCGTTTCAACGTGCAGAGCAACTGCGTGGCCTACGGCTGGATCGACACCCGCCTGACCAAGGCCAAGGAAAATGTGGAGGGACTGGAGCGCGACGGCCAAAAAGTGTCCATCGGCATCCCCGAGGCCCAGCGCCAGGCCATGACCATGATGATCCCCATGGGCCGACCGGGAACGCCGGAAGAGGCCGCTTCGGTAATCGCCTTTCTGGCCTCCCCGCTTTCCAACTATGTTTCCGGGCAGGTCATCGAGGTCAGCGGTGGACTGGGGGGGGTATGATCCTGGTCGCCTAAATGAACAAAGGAACAATAAAGGAGTA
Source organism: Deltaproteobacteria bacterium (assembly GCA_022340465.1). Classification (NCBI taxonomy): domain Bacteria; kingdom Pseudomonadati; phylum Myxococcota; class Myxococcia; species Deltaproteobacteria bacterium. The sequence goes on from JAJDNW010000002.1 coordinate 19,778, forward strand.
AACCGATGCCCTTGAACTTGGAACTCATCGGAAAAAAGACCGAACCGACGCCTTTTACGTACAACCAGGACTCTGTGATCCTCTACGCCCTGGGCGTGGGTGCGGGCGTGGATGAGCTTGATTTCGTTTACGAAAAAAATCTCAAGGTGCTGCCCACCTTTGCGGTCATACCGATTCTGCCCAGCATGGGGCCGTTGATGAAAAATTCGGGCATCAACATGCCCGCCGTGCTGCACGGTGAACAGAAGATCATTTTGCACGCCGCCATCCCCGATGCGGGGACGCTTTACAGCGTTGGCGAGTGGGAATCGGTGTACGACAAGGGCGACAAAGGGGCTGTCCTCAACTTCGGTTTTCAAACCTATGACCAAGAAGACCGGCTCGTTTTTGAAAACAAGATCGTGATAGTGGACCGCAGCGCGGGCAATTTCGGGGGAGACCGGGGACCGAAGGGTGAGAAGATCGATCCGCCCGAGGGAAAACAAGCGGACTTTTCCGTGACCTACGCCATTTCCAAAGACCAGGCAGCCCTATACCGGCTCAGCGGCGACAAGAATCCCCTGCACGTCGATCCCGAGTTTGCCAAAAAAGGCAAACTTCCGGCCCCTATCCTGCATGGCCTTTGCACCTATGGTCATGCCGGCCGGGCCATACTGCACAGCGTGTGCGACGGGGAGCCGTCCAAACTGAAGTCGTTTGCGGCCCGCTTCATGAACGTTGTCTTTCCCGGTGAGACCATAACGGTCGACGGTTGGAAAAGGGAGACGGGAGGGGTTGTCATCCAGGTGAAAGCCGGCGATGGCCGTCTGATTCTGGGCAATGCCCTGGCTGAGCTTGCATGACTCTCGCGATGAACAAAACCCTTCAAGGGTGAAACCAATGCCGAGTCCTATGGACCCGGGTATCTACTTTAGGGGAAGTGAACATGGACTTCAAACTGACCGAAGCAGAGAAATTGAAGCAGCAGGAATTCGAGGAATTCTTTAATGCCGAAATGAAAAACGCCCCGCCGAAGTACGGCAACGGCGGCCTGGAAGGCATCTACGACACGGAGGAGGGATTCGCCTTCCACAAATACATGGCCGGGAAACTGGCGGAAAAGGGCTGGCTCTCCATGGGATGGCCCAAAGCATATGGGGGCCAGGAGGCGTCCATCATGGAGCAGGTCATATTCGATGAGGTCAGGGGCTACTACAACGCCCCTGGGGTGGACGGCTTTGCCGTGGGCATGTTCGCCCCCACGCTGATAGCGGGGGCCAGCGAAGAGCAGAAGGCGCGGCTGTTGCCGCCCATCAGGGACGGAAAGGCGTTTTACTGCCAGGGGTGGAGCGAACCCGATGCAGGTTCGGACTTGGCCTCCCTGACCACGACAGCCGTCCGCGAGGGGGACCATTACGTGGTCAACGGACAGAAAACGTGGACCACCGGCGCACACCGCGCCGAGTACATGTTTCTGCTGGCCCGCACCGACCCCGAGTCGAAACGGGGCAAGGGGCTTTCCGTCTTTCACCTGCGCATGGACCTGCCGGGCGTACAGGTGCGCCCGCTTCTGTTCATGAACGGCAAGCACGTTTACAATGAAGTTTTTTTCAACGACGTGAAAGTCCCCGCCGAAGATTTGATCGGCGTGGAGGGGGAGGGCTGGGCCCTGACGCGCCAGACCATGAATTTCGAAAGGAGCGGGGCCGGCGGGTTTTCAGGTGCAAAGCGCTATCTCGAAGAGCTGATGGGCTATTCCAAAAAGACGCTTCGAAACGGCAAACCCCTGTCCAAAGACCCCGACACGCGGCGTAAAATAGCCGAGCTGTTTATCGGGGCGGAAGTAGGACGAACGCTGGCTTACAAAATTGCCTGGATGCATCAGAAGGGTGATTTCGCCGGCCTGATTACCGCGGCCTCCGCCTCCAAGCTTTTTTCGACCGAGCTGGCTCAAAAGCTGGCCAATTACGCGACGGAGGTGATGGGGCTTTACGGTCAGCTGGAAGACGACCCCCTGGCACCCATGGGCGGCGCCATGACGGAACTGTATCAGATGAGCAAAGGCGCCACCATTTTTGCCGGGACCAACGAAATCCAGCGCAACCTTATTGCCTGGGTGGGGCTGGGATTGCCGCGCTTAAAATTCAAATAAATTTTCATGCTTCATTGGACGATGCCCGCATGATTTATGAACTGGTTTCATGCTCCGGCGTACGTCGGCCGGCATGAAGATTTATATGGAGGAAATCAATCAATGGATCTGGATTTCAGTAAAGAGCAGGAAATGCTGCGCAAGTCGGTGGCCGAGTTTCTGTCCAAGGAATGCCCTTTCGACACCGTCAGGGAGATCGAGGACAGTGACGAGGGATTCGATAAGAAAATGTGGAAAAAAATGGCCGAATTGGGATGGATGGAGCTTCACTTCCCCGAGGCCTACGGCGGATTGGGGGATCCCTTTGCCGACATGTCTATTATCATGGAGGAGATGGGCAGGAAGGCCTTCCCAAGCCCTTTTTTCTCCACGGTCATCCAATGCGGCCTGATCCTCGTGGAGGGCGCATCGGAAAAGCAGAAAAAAGTATTGCTGCCCAAGATCGCAGCCGGAAAAGAGATCATGGCCCTGGCGCAATACGAGGAAGAGGCCAGCTATCTCGAATCCGGGATCAGGCTGGAAGCCCGGCGCGAGGGCGACGATTATGTGCTAAACGGCAGGAAGCTGTTCGCCCTGGATGCCAATATCGCCGATGATATCATCGTTGCCGCCAGGACCGATGAGGGGGTAACGCTGTTTCTGGTGAGTGCGGGGGCGCCCGGTGTGACCATTGAGAAGATGCGGACGATCGGCAAGGACAACAATTGCACGGTCTCCTTAGACAAGGTCAGGGTGCCGGCGGCGGACACGGTCGGCGAACCGGGCCAGGGGTGGGCTATTCTCGAGAGGGTGGTCCCCAAGGCGATCGTGGCCAAGTGTGCCGAGATGCTCGGCGGGTGTGCGGAGTCCATTGCCATGACCGCAGCCTATGCCAAGGAACGGGTGCAGTACGGAACGCCCATCGGCGGGTTCCAGGCCATCCAGCACTACATGGCCAACATGCGCGTAGCCTATGACACCAGCATTTACTACCTTCACAAAGTGGCCTGGATGCTGGATCAGGACATGGATGCCGGCCAGGAGGTCTCGGCGCTCAAGGCGCAGGTGAACGAGCAGTACAAGTATATCACCGAGCGCGCGGTGCAGATCCACGGCGGTATCGGGACCACGCGGGAATTCAACATCGGCCTGTTCTACCGGCGGGCCAAGGCGTTCGAGTACATCCTCGGCGACACCGGGTATCATCTGGAGAAGATCGCCGACGCCCTGGAACTCTAGTTCATGATCAGAAGTCAGACGTGAGACGTCGAAAGTCAGAGGTCTCAGGGGATACGGCTCAGGGCGCAGGGCTCGAGGTGCAGACCGTTCAACGCGTGATGCTTTGAAATTGCCTTGGGCCTTGCGCCATGCGTTTTGCGTTTAACATTTCACGATTCACTACTCAACACCTGACGCGGGTTTATGGATCACTTGGATCCTTGGGCACTGGTTCCTTAAACCGTCTGATAACACTTTAGCTCAGTCAGTTGCTTATATCGTACCACCGAACACCGTGCGCATGTCTTCGTCCGTAAAACAGCGTTCCGATTCGTCGGGGTGCATGGCATCCTCTTCCATTTTGCGCCGGTCGTAGGCCGGGTCCAGAACCTGGTTGTAGTATTCGTGCTGGATCATGAGGTTCATGATTTCGCTGGTGCCGGTCCAGATCATGCCCAACCGGGTGTCCCGCAGGGCCCTTTCGATAGGGTAGACATCCGTGTAGCCAATGCCCCCCATGACCTGCATGGCGCCGTTGACCACGTCCCAGGCCGCTTCGGTGGCAAAGCGCTTTGCCTCGCTGACGATACGGCGCAGGTTGGGATAGTTTTCGTCCACGGCCCTGGCTGCCATGAAACAGATGCCGCGGGCGGCGTCGAGCCGGGTTACGGCATCGGCCACCTTGAAGCTGACGCCCTGGTAATTACGGATTTCCCGGCCGAAGGTCCTTCTTTTGTCGGTGTAGCGCACCGCCAGATCCAGGGCGCCCCAGACGCCCAGGCTTGCCGAAGCGGATGTCAGGCGCTCGGGGATCATCATCTGGTGAAAACAGAGGGCGCCCCCATGCAGTTCGCCCACGAGGTTTTCCCTGGGCACCTCGACATCCCTGAACACGAGCCGTCCGGTGCCGCCTCCCCGGCAGCCCATGAGGCCGTAAAGGTATTCGGTTTCCACGCCGGGTCCTTTGTCCACGATCAGGAGGCTGAGACGGCTGTATTTGTGGGCATCGGGGTCGAAGTTGGTTTTACAGTAGACCAGGAAGAAGTCGGCCCCTTCGGCGCCGACCACAAACCGTTTCATGCCGTTTAAGACAAAGTGGTCGCCTTTCAATTCGGCCCGGGTCATGGCGCCGAAAAAGTCCGACCCGCCGCGGGGCTCGGTGAGTGCTTCGGCCGCCACCAGGCTACCCTCGATATAGGGCTTCAGGTATTTCTGTTTCTGTTCCTCGGTTCCGAAGACGTTCAACGCTTCGCCCACGATGGACGGCATCACGAAGGCGCATCCCAGGGCCATGCCCAGGCAGCCGATCTCCTCGTTGGCGGCGACTTCCGCTACCCAATTCATCCCGCGCCCACCGTACTTTCGGGGGAAACGGATTCCCCGCAATCCCCTGTCCGCCAGTTTCTGCACGAATTCGCGCGGGTAGGTGATGTCGTCGTTGTCCATCCGCCGTAAAAAATCGCCGGTAATTTCTTCGCTGACGAATCGGCGCACCTCTTTTTTCAGTTCCTGTTCTTCCGGGGTGAGCAGAAAATCATACATGATGCCTCCTTGAAAGATGTAATACTTTTCACATAGAAAGCGATGAAATGTGAAAAAAAGGTGTTAATATATCGATCAGCATCGATCATCGTGCGGGTGCAAAATGTCAATAAACATATTATAACATTCTGAAAAATATAAGATTAATTATAAAATTATCATTTGTGCATACATTTTGCAAGAACTTTGAGGGATAACGATGCATTCAATTTGGGTGATATGAAATCAAGGTTTTAAAAGGATGAAGATTATGAAAACGCTTAAAAAAAGTGACTGGCTGTTGGCTGCGCTGGTTTTCTTGCTTTTAGCCGCTTGCAGCGGGGGCTCCGGTTCGGACAGCGGCGCTTCGAACACCACGGGAACCCTGTCGGTGGGGCTTACGGATGCCTCCACGGAAGACTACCAGGCCGTTTATGTCACCATTGACGAGGTGCGCGTTCACCGCTGCGACACGGAGCCGGAGGGAGAAGTCGTGCCGGCGGACGCACAAGATGACGGTTTGGAGGACGACGCCTGCGACGGTCAAGGCACCTGGATCACCATGGCGACCCCTCATAAGACGTACAACCTCCTGGAACTGGTGAACGGGAAAGTCGCCTCCCTCGGAGTCGCCGAACTGGCGACGGGAACCTACTCCCAGATGCGGCTCTATCTCGGCGAGACAGCGGATGACGGGCTCAACATACTGGAAGAATCTCACCCGTATCCGAATTATGTGATCGTGGACGATGTTGCCCATGAATTGAAGGTCCCCAGCGGATACCAGAGCGGCATCAAGCTGGTCCACGCGTTCCAGATCGTGGCGGGCTCCACCGTGGATCTCCTGCTGGACTTTGACGCTGCCAAGTCCGTGGTCAAGGCCGGCAAGAGCGGCAAACGCGCGCTCAAGCCTGTCATCAAGATTTTGGGCACCGTCAATCTGGCCACTCTGAGCGGTGTGGTGACGGACGACCAGCAAACCGGCCTCGGCGGTGTCGAGGTTGCCGTGCAGACCTTTAATGACCAGGCGGCAGACCCCAAGGACCGTGTGACGTCCGTTACGACCACCTATACCGCTGCCGGCCAGGAAAATGTCGAACCGTACCAGGACGATAAGGGACAGTACCTGGTGCGCCTCCTCCCCGGCAGCTACAATATTGCCGTCTATGAACCGGGCTTCTTCCCGCAGTGCCGGAGTGTCACGCCCGAATCGGGCGACGTTCTGAATGCCGATTTCAGCCTGGTGCCGGCCGGAACCGGGAGCGTGACCGTCACCATCGAAAACTCTCCGGAGGTGGGCGATACGGAAATAATCCTGAGTTTCCGCCAGACCTGCCCCAACGAAGAGCCGTTCGAGGTGGTCGCACTGCCGTACGTCGACGGGTTCCAGGTCGATCTGCCGGGCCGGTATGACCCAGATGATCCTCCCGTCGAATATGAACTCGTGGTTTCGGCGGAGGGCTGGGAAACGCATGTCGAAACGGTCGTTGTGGCGGCAGGAGAAATCAGCGAGTATCCGGTCAGCCTGACGGCAACCCCTTCCCCCCTTTAATGGTACCCGGGCGCGTCTGCCGTTGGAAGGCGGGCAGCCCCCCGGCAGCATGGCTCGCACGCTCCGTCGATTGCAGCGGAGCGTGCGAGCCCCCTTTTGCATGTGCTCCCCGCACGTACTTTCCGGAAAGCGTTTTTTACGCCAACCCCCTTGCCGACCAGCCGCTTTGCCTATTGACATCCCGTGCGTTTTACCGCATAATCAATCCCTTGTTGTCGGTGTAGGTTTGTTTTTCCGTGGTCCTAACATGTCAAATAAAAAGGAGAATGAAATGAGGAGAGTAACTGTTATAATTGCATTGTTGGCCATGACGGCGTTGTTGGTTTCACCTTGCGCATGGGCTGCCAAGGAAATCAAGATCGGTTTCAACATTCCACTGACTGGCGACAACCCGGATGTCGGCGCTTCTTCGAAAAATGCGGCCGAAATGTATCTGAAGGAAAACCCGACTGTTAAGGCCGGCGGTGAGACCTACAACCTGAAGTTCGTCTACGAGGACAACGAGTACAAACCCGAGTCCGCCGTCAAGATCAACACCAAGCTCATCACCGAGGAGGGCGTTCTGGGCATCATCGGGCCGCAGTCCTCCAGCCAGGCGGTACCTGCCGGCGAGGTAGCCAACAACAACCAGACCCCCATGATCAGCCCGTGGTCCACCAACCCGAACACCACGTTAGACCGCCCGTACGTCTTCCGCGGGTGTTTCCTGGATCCCTTCCAGGGACCGGTGGCCGCCAATTTTGCCACGGATGAACTGGGCGCTAAGAAGGCGGCCGTGATTTATGACATCGCTGCCGACTATCCCAAGGGCCTGGCCGAAAATTTCAAAGAGGCCTTCGAAAAGATCCATGGCCCGGGATCGGTGGTCGCGTTTGAAAGCTTCACCACCGGCGACAAGGACTTTTCGGCTCAGATGACCAACATCGTCATGTCCAAGGCCGATGTCCTTTTTATTCCCCAGTATTACTCCGAAGTGCCGCTGATCATCCGTTCGGCCAAGGAGATGGGGTGGACGCGCGACATCCTGGGCGCCGATGCCTGGGGCGGCGGTGACCTGATGGGTCTTTGCGGGGACGACTGCAAGGGGTACTACTTTTCCACGCACTATGCCGCAGCCGGCGCCAAGGGCGCCACCAAGGCGTTTATCGATGCCTACACCGAGCAATACGGCAAAACCCCGGACGATGTCGCGGCGCTCACCTGGGACACCATCGGCCTCATGGTTCAGGCCATCAAAGACACCGGCGGGTTGTCGGGAAATATCAAGAGCGACCGCACCAAGGTCAAGGATGCCCTGGCGGGTATCAAAGACTTTCCCGGCATCACCGGCACCATGACCTTTACGCCGGACGGCGACCCCAAGAAGTGTGCGGTCATCGTACAGATCAATGAGCAGGGTCAGTTCGCTTTCCACAAGTCCGTCTGCCCCAAATAAATTCACGGGAATTTATTTGTAAGATTGTCACAACAAGCGCCCACTGTGTGTTGTTAACGCGGTGGGCGCTTATATTAAGAAGATTTATTTTGGAGGAAAACGCATGACCTTCAACTTTTTCATGCAGAACCTCATCAACGCCCTCCAGTGGGGAAGTTTTTATGCCCTGATCGCACTGGGCTACTCCATGGTTTACAGCATTCTCATGCTGTTCAACTTCGCCCACGGGGACATTTTCATGGTGGGCGCCTACATCGGGCTGGGCGTGTCCACCGGACTGCTGGCCCTGGTGGGGACCGGAGCGACCGCTATATTGCCGGGCTGGTCGGTTCTGGTGTTGACCATCCTGATATCCATGTTCCTGACGGCTTTTGTGGGGATTATCGTGGAGAGGGTCGGGTATCGTCCGCTGCGCGACGCTCCCCGTGCCTCCGCCGCCATTACCGGTTTGATGATCGGCATCATCCTGGAAACAGGCAACATTCTGTTTCTGGGCGGATCGCGCCTCAAGTTCCCCCAGCTCATCCAATCCGTCACCTACAACATCGGTGGGGTCTACGTGACCAACAAGAAAATCATGATCGTGTTGGTTTCACTCGGGTTGATGCTGGCCCTGCACCAGTTCGTGACGCGTACCAAGTATGGCATGGCCATGCGGGCCATGGCCTACGATTACCTGGTCATCCCCCTGATGGGCGTATCCATGAACCGGGTGGCCGTCATGACCTTTGCCATCGGTTCGGCTCTGGCGGCGGCGGCGGGAATCCTTTTCGGATTGGCCTATCCGGTGTTGGACCCCTACATGGGGGTCAGTTTCGGATGGAAAGCCTTTGTAGCGGCGATTCTTGGGGGGCGCGGCTCAATTATGGGGGCCTGTATCGCCGGGTTCATGCTGGGATTCATCGAAATCATGACCGTACCGGCCATCCAGATCGTGAACCGCCTTTTCGAGCTGAATATCGGATCGAATTTGAGAGACCTGATCGCATATTCCATCGTCTTGCTGATTCTCATATTCAGACCCCACGGGCTGTTCGGCGAGGCATATAGTGCCAAACTGCGTCTGTAATATTTTTAAGGATAAAATAAATGTCTGCTACCGCTGAATTAAAACAGACAAATGGTTTCAAAAGCCTTTTCAAAAGGCTTTATGGCAACGCTCCCCTTCTGGGAATTCTCTTGGGATTTTTTATCTGCACCCTTTGGGAAATGCTGATCGGCGAAACGCTGGCTTCATGGCTGCTTCTGCCCAAAATGCCCATTCTGTTCGGTATGGTGACCGTATCCAAGGTGTTTGCCGGGCTGATCAACCTGGCGATCAAAGGGACGCCTTTTGAGTGGTTTTCGCTGATCCACGTGCCCATGGCGCTGATCTACTTCGGTGTGGTCTACGCCGTTCCCCTGGCCGTCGTTATCCGGTTGACGGTCCGGTCGGCCAACGCCGTTGCCCGGTCCCTTCAACAACTGCCGCTCATCGTGACGGCGCTGGTGCACCTGGGGATGCTGTACGCCATCTTCCACTTCTGGGCGGGGTTGAGCGATTACCGGCTGATTTCGTTGAAATTGACGCTCATTGCCGTCCTGCTGACCCTCAGCTTGAACATCATCAACGGCTACATGGGGGAATTTTCCTGCTCCCATCCGGGCTTCATGGCCGTGGGCGCCTATATGTCCTCCGTGTTTACGGTCGGGCTTTTCGTCAACGACAAAGTGCTCGGAGATGCGCTGCTGGGTGTTCCCATGGCATATGTGAGCTTCCCCCTCGCCCTGATTTTCGGCGGTCTGTGTGCATCCCTGTGCGCGCTGGTGGTTGCCGTCCCTTCCTTCCGGACACGGGGGGACTACCTGGCCATTATCAGTCTGGCGTTCCTGTTCATCGTCAAGAGTTTTTTCGAGAACATGCAGTCATTGGGCGGTGCCAGGGGCATCATGGGGCAGCCCAACTGGGCGACGCTCCCGGTTATATTCGTTGTCGTTGTGTTCGGGGTATGGGCCATCAACAATTTCGTGAATTCCACGCTCGGCAAGGCGCTCAATGCCGTGCGGGACGATGAGATGGCCGCTGATGCCATGACCGTAAACACCCGCAAAACCAAAATGGTCGCCTTCCTTTTCGGGGCTTTCTGGGCCGGGATGGCCGGCGGGCTTCTGGCCCACGTGCTGCGGTTCATCAACCCGGCCATGTTCGGCATACAAAAGCTGGCGGAGGTTCTGGCAATGGTCTATTTCGGCGGCCTCAATTCGGTTTACGGATCCATTGTGGGGGCCGTTTCCATCAGTCTGCTGGGCGAGGTTCTGCGGCCGCTGGAAATCCTGAAATGGATTGTCATCCCCCTGCTGCTTATTCTGGTGATGGTTTACAGACCCACCGGCCTGGTCGCGTTCAAGACGTTCAATGTGCGCGAGGCTTTCGGACCAAAGGAGGTGGAGTAGGATGCCGCTGCTCGAAGTCACAGATATGAGTCATTCTTTCGGCGGGCTCAAAGCCGTTTCCAACTACAACTTGAGCCTTGAACCCGGACAGATTACCGGGCTGATCGGCCCCAACGGTGCGGGGAAAACAACTATATTTAATCTGATAACCGGTATCTACAAACCCATGGTAGGCGAGGTCCGCTTGAACGGGACCAACATGGTCGGCAAAAGGCCCGACCAGATCGCCGCCAAGGGAATCGGGCGTACTTTTCAGGAGATGCGGCTGTGGCGGCACATGACGGTTATGGAGCATGTCATGATGGCCCGCTATTCCAAACTTTCCTACGGCCTGTTCGGTGCTTTCCTGGACAGCCCCAAACGAAGGACGGAAGAGATAGCTTCCGAGGCACTGGCCCTGGAATACATGGAACTGTTCGGCGTGGACCAGTATGCGGATCAGCTGGTGGTCAATTTGCCCTATGGCGCCCAGCGGCGGGTGGAGATGGCCCGGGCGCTGGCCACGGAACCCCAGGTGCTGCTGCTGGACGAGCCGACGGTGGGCATGACCCCCGAAGAAATGGAGGACATGATCATGGTGGTGCGCAAGGCCCACGAACGCTTCAACCTGGCCATTTTTCTGATCGAACACCGCCTGCGCGTGGTGCGGGAGTTGTGCCAGCATGTCCAGACGCTGGTGTTCGGGGAAGTGCTGGTGGAAGGCACGCCCGAAGAAGTTCAAAATCACCCCAAGGTCATCGAGGCATATATCGGTGAACAGGAGATAGATTTCTAATGCTGCTGGATGTAAAGAACCTTCAAGTTGCCTACGGCAGGATCAAGGCTTTGCACGGTATCGACTTCAACATCGCGGAAGGCGAGATCGTAACCATCATCGGTGCCAACGGCGCCGGGAAAAGCTCTACGTTGCGGGCGATTTCGCGGCTGGTGCCTTCCGGGGAGGGTACGGCCATGACGTTTGCGGGGAAAGATCTCTTGAAGTATCCGCCGGAAAAGGTAGTCAGCCAGCTCGGTATTTCCCATGTTCCCGAGGGGCGCCGCCTGTTCGGCAATTTGACCGTGCTGGAAAACTTGAAACTGGCGGCCTTTGCCCGCAGCGACAAGGAAAATGTCGATAAAGACATCGAGCGGGTTTTTGCCATTTTTTCACGCCTGGAAGAGCGCAAAACCCAGAAGGCCGGCACCATGTCGGGCGGCGAGCAGCAGATGCTGGCCGTGGGGCGCGCCTTCGTTTCCGGGCGCCGGCTGATGCTGCTGGACGAACCGTCCATGGGCCTTTCGCCGCTTTTAATGAAACGCGTGTTTATGTCCCTGAAGGAGATCAACCAGTCTGAGGGGACCGCTATCCTGCTTGTGGAGCAGAACGCCCGTTTGGCGCTGAAGTTCGCTCAACGCGGCTATGTGCTGGAAAACGGCAACATGGTGCTGCAAGGCGATGCTGCGGATCTTCTGGACAACCAGGAGGTTCAGAAAGCTTATCTGGGGGGATAGACAGCGGGAAGGAGGACATCAACCATGAACGGAGACAAGCATCCGTGGGCCGGTGTTGCAAGGCTGATTATTATCATCCTGTTTCTGTCGGCTGGGGTCACTGCCGCTAATGCCGGCCCCTTCGAAAAAGGTAGCCGCCGGTTTTCCATCGTCGCCGGGTCCGGCAGGATGCTGGACAGCAACTATGCCATCTTTGGCGTGGGCGCGGGGGTGTTCGCAGCGGACGGCCTGGAACTGGGGCTGGACGGCGAGGCATGGCTGGGAAGCGACCCGGGCATCTACAAACTGAGTCCGCGGGCCACCTACATTCTGCCCGTCCGGTCTCGGGTGAGGCCGTATGGAGGCGTTTTCTACAGCCACATTTTCATCGAGGATTACGATGACCTTGATACGGCCGGTGTCCGGGGGGGTGTTTATATCACCACCGATAAAAGTTGGTTTCTCGGCCTGGGGGCTGTATACGAGGTCTACCTCAACTGCGACGAATCCATTCACGCGTCCTGTGACGACACCTACCCTGAAGTTTCGATTTTAATCACGTTTTAGAAGGAGCTGGAGACATGGACCTCGGAATCGAAGGCAAGATCGCACTGGTGGCCGCGGCAACCCGGGGGCTGGGCAGAGGGTGCGCGGATCAACTGGCCGCCGAAGGGTGCCGGGTGGCCGTCTGTTCGCGGGATGCCGCCGAAGCAGGGCAGGCTGCCCGGGAAATAGCCACCCGGTCAGGAAGCGAGGCCAAGGGGTTCGCCGCAGACCTGTCACTGCCTGATGACATCGACCGTTTGCTGGCGGATGTCCGGTCGTCGCTGGGGGCTCCGGATATCCTGGTGACCAATGCCGGCGGCCCGCCTCCGGGGACGTATGCCAGCACACCGCTGGACGCCTATGAAAAGGCTTTTGAACTGACCCTGATGAGCGCCGTCCGCCTGATTAACGGGGTCACTGCGGCCATGGTGGCCAAGGGATGGGGGCGCATTATCGCCATCACGTCGGTTTCGGTGAAGCAGCCCATCGGCAACCTCCTGCTGTCCAACATGGCCAGGGCGGGGTTGACCGGCTTTTTAAAAACCGTGTCGACCGAACTGGCGCCGGCAGGCATTACCGTCAACGCCCTTCTTCCGGGGATACACAAAACCGCGCGCGTCGAGCAGCTGGTGCAGGACCGCTGCAGCCGGGAGGGAAGGGATCCCGATGAAATCTATGCGGAAATGATCGCGGACACACCGAGCAGCACCATTGGCGACCCGTCCGATTTCGGGGCGGCGGCCGCTTTTCTGGCCGGACGTCAGGCGTGCTTCATCACCGGACAGAACCTGCTGGTGGACGGGGGAAGCTACAGGGGAATGTAATGAACAAAGCGCTTCCGGGGTGAAATAAGTGCCGGACCCTGCAGCCTGGGTATCTACCCTGTTGTGAAATCATTCCCAAGAATTTAAGGCAGTTATGGGAAACTGGAATAAGACCGGCTCCCGCTATGCCGCGCGGAAGCCTTGAAGGAGGTTTGAGGACGATAATGGTTTACATTCGGCATATATCCTCACCCTCAAATATTGTTACTTTGTGGCAGATTGTCAAGGCGACACGGATGATCGCTGGGCCACAAATGCTGCCGAAACAGAGGACAGGGCATGCCAGACGAAGAAAAAAACAATAAAAATCAAAATAATACATTCATCGTCGCAAATCTGGGCATGGAGATCGAATTGACCGCCACCGCTGCCCTGATCCCCGTCGACCGGGCGATTCTGGGCGAGCACGAGTGGCCGGCAGTGGGTAGAATAAACAGTGCTTCGGATCTCCAATTAATTCTTTGGGCCCGGTATCTTCCCATCGCTAAAAATTCGGCCGAAACGACCGTTTTCAACCGAATCAGGCATCAGATATCCGAGCGGAAGCTGCTGCTTGACGACCATCTGATCGAACAGAAGGATTACAAACAGATCATCAGCCAAAAGCTGGACCGCCTGCAAAAATTCAAAAGCATCCCTGCATTCTCCGAACTGGACGATGAGCAGATGCAAAAGCTGATGGAGCGCAGTGCAATAAAACACTACCCGGCAGGCGCGACCATCATCGGAGCGGACAATTGCGACCAGCGGGTGCATTATCTCTACAGCGGCGCGGCCAGGGTGGTGAGCAGGGATGTCGAACTCTACACAGTCAAGCGCAGGGGAGACATCCTCAGTGAACTGGACGCCATGCACCGGTCGGTGCGTCAATATTCCGTGCACGCCGTCGAAGACACGACCTGTATTCTAACCGCGGTGGAGATCGCCCGTCCCAAGGGAAAAGAGCGGTCCGATGAGACGCTTGTAAAAACGCTGGTGAGAACGAACCAGATGCTGAGGGACCGGCTGGAGCTCACCACACGGCAACTGATGAAAGCCAAAGCCATCATTCATAAATTGAGCCCCAAAAAATAACCGCTCAGTTGCAACGCTGGGGATAACAGCGTATCTTCCAGTTTTTCCTAGTTGACGATGAACAGGGAAGCCTTTTCAATGCCCTGGATCACCTTTTGTGTGGTGCCGCCGAACAGGAAGGCTTTGATGCCGGAAATCCCCCTTTTCCCCAGCACGAGAACGTCATAGTTGTTGTCCGCTTCCTGAATAATATCCCTGGCAACACCATGCTGGGCCGTTTCGATTCTGATGGTAACCCGCTCCGGCTTGAATCCCTTGTCTACAAGAAGTTGCTTAGCCTTTTCGGATGCCGCCTGGACCAGGCTCCGCTTTTTATCTTCAAGCGAGCAAAATTCGCTCTGCCCATGCTTGAACAACGGTATCAATTCCGGGCTGTTCATGTTGCACAGGGCGCTGGAGTCCTGGGCGACATGGAACAAGGTCACCGCCGAGTCGGATGAGAAAGACCGGGCAACCTGTTCCACAGCCCGCATGGCATTTTCGGAATCATCGAAGGCGATCAACAAATTTCTTTCCATGACAATCTCCTTTTAGTGGGTTTACCTGAAAATCGCTAAAGCCTGGGGGCTTCAGAGTCAAGGCGTCCGAAGTTTGATCCGGCTTCGCCTGCCTGCCGCAACGGCCATTGCGTGAGGCAAAGCTGAAGGCAGGGCCCTGAAAAAAGGCCCTGCCTTTCTTATTTCTATACGGTTTTTAAAATTTTGAGTAGGTTACGGTCAGTGTGGTAAGAAGGGATGTCGATCAGCACGACCCGTAACCCGCAAGAGCGGGCCGGTCAGCCGATCGCCACCGGTCAACCCTGTACGTCGATACCGAGATCGCACCCGAGATTGGGATCGGGATCTTCGCACTCAAAATTGAAATGACGTGTATCGACATGACCTTCTTCTCTTTCCCTATCGGATTCCACGTAGCTCTGATTTTCTGACATAGGCCACCTCCATATCACCTGACATCGGTTCAGGCATTACTTTTTTCATGCACGGTCAGATTGCGGGTGTGACAAGACGGCGGGCATGAAAAGTTGCTGTCTATTGAACGGTTCCCTGCGCACAGGGAACTCGCTGAAAATACTACCCAGTATTATCACTGTGTTGTATTAAGATAGGGACGAACGATGGGATGTCAATTCCGGCATCCCCCGTCGAGCTAAATAAATTGGTCAAGTCCTGATCTAAAGTTGTCGCTTTTTCGATTTTGAGTCGCCTGTCTTCACTCTATTGGAAAATGAACATCGAGCATCCAAGGTCGAATGTGGTTTATTGGCATACTGTATTCATGTTTTCTGGGCAGTCAGCCAAAGGCAAATAGCCAACCGTTCGATGTTCGGCGTTCGATGTCGGGCCTTTATCTTAGACCTCCGACCTCCGACCACTGACTTCCGGTTTTACTGTTTCGTGATTTCGAAAGGCAGTCCCGCATCGACAGACGATGCGCCTTCGACGACATGGGCAGCGCATTCTTCAGGAGCTATCGCTATCACTTCGATGACCGTGTCCCGGTTAACGGCTTTGTACCTCTGGCCTTCAACCACCCCGACGTTTGCCCCGATATTCAGCCAGACGGTGTCGCCTTCCAGCCTATCGATTTTTCCCCTGAGGGGGTAATTTTCATCCAATTTAGCCTGCAGCTTGCCGGCGATCCGTTCCGCCAGTTCTGATATGGGAACGGCGCTTCCGACGGTCTCGTTGACGGCGGCCGTAATGCGTCCGGTTTCGGTTTCGATCAAGCGCAACGACACCTGGGTATGGGGACCGGAGGTGACAATGGTGCCGGGGACGATCAAACGCGCGGCGATGAGTTTTCCCACCGCCAGGGCCGTCCGGCGATCGGCGAGTTCGGAGGAACCGAGCTTGAGTTCGCCGAGGAGTTTGTCCAAAAGGGCGCGTTCCACAATCTGAACGCGACCGTTTTCGAGCAACTGATCAGTAATTCCGGCGAGCAACAAGGTGTCCTCCCCTTCCTGGGTTGAATAGCCCCTGGTCTTGAAATCCATGATCCAGACTGACAGCGGCTGGGAGGACCAACCGTCGGTGGGAAGCGCGCGGGATGGCTGGCCCATGCTTTTCAGAAGATCCTGCACCAACTGATCTATTCTTTCCTGTTGTTGCTTGTCATTGGCGATTTCGAGCCGCCTGCGGGTTTGTTGGGTAACGGCTGCCAGGACGCTGTCCTGCGGATTGTGAGTCCTGGCTTTTTCCAGGAGATCCAGAGCGGCGCGTTCGTCGCCGTTTTGGCTCAACAGCATGGCCTGGGAAATGTATCCCTGGCTGCTTTCGGGCGCTGCCTGTGAAGCCTGCTCGTAGTACCGCAGGGCGTCATCTCTCCGATTATCGAGGGAAGCCAGCCTTCCTAAGCCGATCAGGGCGCCGGCTTTCTGCAGCTCGGTGCCCCTGGGCGCATCGATTGCCTTCAGATAGGCCGGCCGGGCTGCCGCGAGGTCGCCGTTTCTCAGGAGGATATCGCCCTGGATGAGATGGCTCAAACGGATTTTTGCATCGATAGCGGCCAACTCCCGGGCCGCTTGCAACGCTTCCCGGTAATTGCCCTGGTTGTAAAAGGTTAGCAGGGCCTGTTCCTGCCCGGTCGTGTCTGTGCGGAAAACACCGGTATAGACAGCCAAGCAAAGGGCGGCGATGATGACTGCCGCGGCGCCGGACAGTTTGGTCCAAAGCGGTAATCCCCGGCGTTTTTCCGGCGCACGGGCAACGACCTCCTCTGCTCCTGTCTGTCCGCGGCCTTTTTCCGCCCTGCCGGGCATGCTTTCGGTTGGTGCCGACCGGATGGACGTTTCCTGCGGACGGATCTGGTCCATGTAATTGAAGGTGGGATCGCCGTAAAGCAGGTAGCTGGCCCACACGATGGTTTCTTCGCCGTAAC
Organism: Deltaproteobacteria bacterium; assembly: GCA_022340465.1. Classification (NCBI taxonomy): domain Bacteria; kingdom Pseudomonadati; phylum Myxococcota; class Myxococcia; species Deltaproteobacteria bacterium. Next base: position 36,841 of record JAJDNW010000002.1, read on the forward strand.
TGTCAATAAGGGATTGCCTTCCCCGTCGGACCGCTTCGCCGATGGTGGCACCGGACAAGAGATGCTTGTAGAAATGAAGGGCGAACTTACGGCCCGGTTCGTCCAGAATTTCCCAGAAGGTGCCGATGTAGTGTTTGACTCCGGAAAGAATTAATGCGTTAGCCAACCCAAAGATTTCATTGTGGAATCCATCTTTGAGAACCCATTCTTCTGTTCGGGCGGACTGGCAGGCGTTCGAAAAGACCAGGGCTGGCATGACGCCGCTTGCCGATAGTTGCATGAAGTCATCGGCTCTCAACGTCCCCTTGGAGAGTGACCACCCACTGCTCCCGGGGTTTATGTCGTCGTAGTAGGCGTGGCCTGCAAAATGGACAATGTCGAAGTTCTTCAGGTTGGGTATTAAGAGATCCGGCCTTATATCGTCTGAAAGCAGGGAGGCATTGAGCAGGTTCTGCTTCTGATCCATGAAATCCCGGAGTTCCAATCCTTCCCGGTAGGCGCTTTTCAAGTCGCCGCGTGGGTCTGCAAGAATCAGGGCTTTCAAGGGAGGGGCCAACGCGCGAAGTTTTATGCCGACCGTGGATTGGCGCGTTTTGACCAGGCGCCCCATGCTGAACCTCTGGCACAGGAATTGCTGGCCGTCGTGGAGCAGTTCCCAGGGGATCTGCACCAGTTTGTCATCGATGTTCACCGCCAGGTGCCCGGCTTTGGCAGACTGGAGATTTTCTTTGATTTTAGGGGTGAACAACTCATCCCGGAACACCTGTCCCAACTCCCTCAGCCGGAACAGGAGGCCTTGCGGTATGCGCCCTTCTCTATTGCAGGCGTTCAATGTTTCTACGATTTCATGACAGCGGGCGCCTATTTTTTCGATGGCTATGGGAATTTCTTCATATTGCCTGACCGTGCTGACTTCGCCGGGCTGTTGTTCGAAGGAACTGATCTTCAGCCGATTGTCTTCGCGGGTCACCTCCAGGTGCAGGATGCTGGGGCGCTGCCTGGCTCTTCGGTCGGTCCACTTATCGATGGATCGGACGGCGGGTTCGCTGGTGACGAGCGTCTCTGTGTGCCGCCAGATGACACGATAGAGTTCCAGGGGCTTTCCCTTGCCTTTCACCGCTACAGAGCCGTGGCGGCGGCAAAGGATTTCACTGCTGCCCCTGATATCGTCAAAGGTCGACCGGCTGACCAGTATCTGGTCGGGGTCCGCCTTGGTTTCGATGCGCGAAGCCACATTGACTACGTCGCCGGCGATATGGTCTTCATCAACCAGGGTGTTGCCGGTGTTGACGCCGATGGTCACGTGCAGTTCATCGGCGGGGTCGGTTTTCCGATTGTAAGCGGCCAGGCCTTCCTGGATGGCGATGCAGGCTTTGACAGCGTCCTCCGTCTTTTCGAAAGAGGACATAACGCCGTCGCCCATCAGGCTCAGCACCTTGCCTCCGTGGCTCTCGATAAGCGGCAAAACGATGTCGTTGTGCTTCTGGATCCAGGCCCGGCCGGCAATATCACCCCTGGTATCCATGAATTTGGTGTACCCGCAAACATCTGTGAACACGACCGACAATCGTTTGACGAATTTTTCCTGAAGAAGGTTATCGAGACGTTCACGCGCCCGCATGATATCTTCGATTTTTTCGCGCTGCGCGGCTTGAGCGCCTTCAGGTATGTCCTTTTTTTCAGGCATGGTTCTTCTCCCCGTAAGGAATTTGTCTATTTTAATGAAATATCCAAACCCGTTCCCATCGTATCCCGGGCGTTCATCGCTCCGGCATTGACGCCACCATGCGAAAGCCTCTGAAATCGGCTACAGCCGAGGGGCTGTGACCGTTGCGGGCGGCGCAACGCGCATAGTCTGCCTCCGCGTAACTCCAGGCAGCCCCCCGGTTGATCCTGATATTGTTCTGCCGGTCGTAAAACGTATGGCACCATTCGGATACATTGCCGGCCATGTCCATAACGCCATAGACCGATTCGTCCGGGGTGAAGCTTCCCACCGGGTCGGGCCCGTTGCGCTTTTTCTTTTTGGAGTTGGCCATGGAGCAAAACGTAAAGTCAAAATGATTGCCCCACGGAAAGTAGCGGCCGTCGACTCCCCGGGCGGCCTTTTCCCACTCCCACTCCTCCGGGAGGCGGAAAACCCATCCCTCCCGCTTGTGCCTGTGGGTCATCCATTTGCAGAATGCCCTGGCATCGTTCCAGGATATTCCCAGCACGGGCCAATTTTCCGGGAAGTTGTTTTCGTAGTGCGCGCCGACCTTTTTCCAGTACGGTCCGGATTTGGAAGCTTTGCGCGGGAGATACTTTTCGGCGGATCCGGGAATGCGCTTTTCCATGTCATTGATGAAAGCCAGGTATTCTTGGGCCGTGACCTCGTGACGGGAGACGAAAAACCCCGGAATGTCCCGGACGTTTCGATCGAGCGGGTAGGGTGCCGCATGGTCGCCGCCGAGAAGGCAGGGGCCCTTGGGGACATAAACAAACCCTCGCGGAACCTCCTTTTCCCTGAAAAGTCTGATAGCCGTTATCCGGCTGGATTCTCCCCTGCGTATCATCACGGGGACCCGCGTGTCCATGAATCCCCCTTTTTTTATAGTTACCAAATAGGAGCCCGCCGGAAGCTCGATGTCGCCGATTCGATCCAGGCGATCAGCATCGTCGAATCTTAACGCGGCCCGCAGGGACGGCATGGGGGTTATTTTGGCTTCGGGTTCGGCTTCATCATCCTTTCCCTCGATCGGGAACGGGGTGCGGGGGTCGAAGGCGAGGGGAACAAGCCGCCTGTCGACACCTTCCTCAAACCGGTGCAGGTAATAGCCGTCGGCGGGTGGATCGGAGGTGATCGTCAGGTTTCCGCCCTGTTCCAGGAGGGTCCGATAGCGGCCGTCATCGAAGGTCAGCACCAGCGAGCGGTAAAAGCTCATCGCCTCGCGGTCGTTTTCGCTCTCACCGGCCGTGTAGCGGTCGTAGTATATTTTGGACAGACCGCGGCGGGCTTCGGGGTTGGCCCCGTCGTAGCTGAGGACGGTAAAGAACGCGGAGATGAGGCTGCTTTCTTTCTGCAGTTTTGCGATGTTGGCGGCCGACAATGCCTTTTGGGCGTCCCACAGCGGTTGTTTGGCTTTCTGGTCTTCGAAGCCTCTGATCCGTTGCTGCATGGCTTTGATGTCTGCCTGCAGGCGATTGATTTCCGACCGGACACCCGTCAATTCCACCTGCACGGCTTTTGCCTGCTCCAAGATCGGAGCGGCTTTAGCCTGCGCCTTTTGTTTGTCGGCCATAACCGCGGATGCCTGGATTTTGACCTTGGCCCACTGGGATTCAGGGTCCAACGTCAGGGTGGCTACGTAGGCATCGTAGGCGCGTTGATAGGATTCATTTTTGTAATGCAGGTCCGCCTCTTTGACCGTTCGCTCGGCCAGGCGCTTGTTCTTGGCCGCCAACGCCTTTCCGCTGACTCTGGAGATGCCGCTCCTGGC
>JAJDNW010000003.1 GCA_022340465.1 Deltaproteobacteria bacterium
AGGATTTAGATATTCGATAGTGGAATTTCCGGCTTATCGGGAATCTCTGTGAAATCTGGGTGTTCAGAGGGAGGGACGGCTTCATGCTGCCGCTACCGCCTCGATGACACGCATTTTTTTCCACTTCCCGTGACGGTAGCGCAAATAGAATGCCACGCCCAGGGCGGCGATATAGAGCGTAATCAACACCCAGGCAGTATAGATGCCTGCCTCGAAAATTTCTATCGCCAGGTAGATGGGTAGAATCATCACGCCGCAAGACAATGCCGCAATGGTCCCCAGGATAAACTGCGTGTCGCCGGCCCCCTTCAAGGCTCCCGAGAAAACCAGGTTCATGGCATCGAACAGGCAGAACAGGGCCACAAATCGGAGCAGGACGATGCCCAGTTTCGAGATCCGGCCGGAAAGGGCCGGATCGACATGGTTGTTTTCGAATAGGGCGAGCAACGGCTCGGGGACAAGCGTAAAAATGGCCACCATGAGGACCATGTAGGTTATGGCAATGTGCAGCGAGCTGGTGGTGGCGATCACGGCGTCATCCGGCTGTCCGCTGCCGATGGCCTGCCCGACCAGCGTCGTCGTGGCGATATGAACGCCGAACATGGGCAGAAAGGCCAGCGATTCGATGGAAAGCACGATGTTGCTGGCGGCAAGCTCGAGGTCGCCCAAGCGCCCCAGCATCTGAATGAAAAAGGCGAAACCGAATATCTCCAGGAAGAATTGTCCGCCGCTGGGCAGTCCGTAGCGCATCAACCTGGCGAAAAGGTCCCCGTCCCAGCGTCTGTTTCTCCACGTTCCAAACTGGCTGCGGTTATGACGGTTGAAGATCAGCAGGATAAAGATAATGTTGATGAGGGCGGATGCCGAGACCGTGGCGATGGCCGCCCCGACGATGCCGAGGACGGGAAAGGGCCCCACGCCGTAGATCAGGCAGTAGTCTAACGGGATATTCAGCGCGGCCCCGGCCAGATGAACCCACATGACCGCCCAGGTCAGGCCCCGACCGGTGTAAAAGCAGGACAAGGCAGAGCTTAACACGACCAGTCCGGCACCCAGAGTCAATATGTTGAAATAGGCGATCTCCAGTTCCCGAACAGGGGGCGAGTGCCCGATTAAAGCGAATAGCGGCCTTGAAAGAAAGTAAAACGAGGCCAGGATGCATGCCGATATGAGTGCGAAATACCCCCCCTGCCATATGGCCGCACCAACGCGTTCCAGCCTTTTTGCTCCGGTGTACTGGGCGACAAAGGCATTGGTGTAGCTGGCCACCCCCATGAAGAAAGAGATCAGGGTAAACGAAAGAATGCCGGCCGGCAGGGCGGCGCTGATGGCCTCCACCCTGTAGTTGGCCAGAAAAATCCGATCGGTAAACTGCATCAGGGTGATGGTGCCCATGGAGGCGATCAGTGGCAGGCTGATCGCCAGGACCTGGCGATAGCCCTGGGACCGTTTCCAGCGATGATTAAGTAGATCGATAACGGACAAAGGGGGTTCCTTCCTCGATGTGGTCGAACGCGCCGGTCGTGTGCGCCGGTCATGTGCGGCCGGTAAACGGCCTCCATGAGCTGTTGTTGAAAAGTCGTTTTCAGGGTCGGTTCCATTTTTAACTTCCTGCTTTCTCGATTCTCACCGGCACCGCTTTCAACAGAGGGAAGCCGCTGATGGGGTCATTGACCATGTCCATGGTCGTAAAATTGATCCGCCATTCTTCCCAGCCATGATACATTTCGACGACGCCTTTTCGAAGCTCCCCCGCCTGAACGATTTTGGCCGGAACCAACAGCGCGCCTATTTTAGAGACAATGCGCACCTGATCGCCGTTTTCGATGCCCAAATCGGACGCGTCTTCGGGGTGGATCTCCACTTCGGCGAGCGGGTGGACCCTGCGAAAGTGTTTAAGGTTCTGATGCCGCGAATGGTAAAGCAGGGTTTTGCGGGCGCCTGTGGTCAGCAGGAGCGGGTAGTTTTTGGAGGGGTGGCGCAGGTGATAGGGCCGCACATATTCGGGAATACCGGCATGGCCTTTTTCCTGAAGGTAGGCGGAGACAAATTCTATTTTACCGGACGGTGTGGGCAGGGGGCGGGACAGGTGCTTTTTAAAGGTCAGGGGGCGGTACTGAATGCCTTCCGGATGGTTCTGGAGCTCTTCCAGGGAGATGCCCGAAGGTTCCAGGATATGGGCGTTCACCCGGGTTTCATCCTCCCAGGGAAAATACCGCTCCCCGAAGCCCAGACGGAAGGCCAGGTCCCTCCAGAGAGTGTATTCATCCTCGATGCCCGGTATTTGGGCGACCTTTCTGGTCAGATAGACGCGTTGGTATTTGGGATCGATGTGCACTTCCGACCGTTCCAGGAACGTCGCTGCCGGCAGGATGTAGTGGGCCAGCTGGGCGGTTTTGGTCATGAAAAGGTCGTTGACCACCAGCAGGTCCAGACGTTTCAGGGCGCTTTCCACCTTGGTGGTGTTGGGGTTGGTCACTGCCGGATTGGCGCCGGTCAGAATGAGGCCTTTCAGCGGATATTTTCCGTGCCCGAGCATGGCATCCATGGCCGTCATGGTGTGGCACTCCCTGCGCAGTTCATAGAGGATGGGAAAGCGGTCCTTCCCGATAGGCATTTCATGGTCAAGGGGCTTTTCATCGTACAGGGTGAGCCGGTTTCTGGGCATCTCCTCGGGCCAGATGAGACCGCAGGGGATGTCCAAAGCTCCGGTGAGACAGGCCAGAATGGCCAGGGCGCGGGCGTTGTTCACGCCGTTGTCGTGGTGTTCCAAGCCGGCCCCCATGTAAAGGCTGATTTTGGGGCGGGTGTCGATGACCAGGTTACCGATGCGTTCGACCACATCGGCATAGACGCCGGTTTCACGCTCCACCAGGTCGGGTGTGAATTTCTGGGCGTATCGGGCAATGGCTTCAAACCCGGTGCTGTATGTCTCGACCAACTCGTGGTCGTAGGCTCCGGCATTGATGAGGATTCGGATCAGTCCCCAGGCCAGGGCGCCGTCGGTGCCGGGAATAGGCTGGGCAAAAACATCGGCATAGCAGGCGATGGGGTTGAGCCGCGGGTCGATCATCACCAGTTTGGCGCCCCTGGCCCTGGCATCGGTAAACTCACCCATAAATGGTGTGTGGCACACCGGCGGATTGGTGCCGAACAGCAGAATCAGGTCCGCCTCGGCATAATATGGGAAGGGATTCCAGAAGCCGACGACCAGGTGATGCCCGAGAAAACGGCCGTTGTAACAGGCCGAGTCATTGGAAAAGTAGTTGGGTGTGCCGAAGGCGTGGGCAAATCTTCGGACGTATTCTTCCTGCTGCAGAAAACCGACGGCCTCGCCTTTCCATACCCCCATGCTGCGGGCGCCGAAACGATTCTTGATCTGCAGGGTTTTTGCGGCGATTTCATCCAGGGCCCGTTCCCGGTCGATGGGGGCAAATGATCCGTCGGGCTGCCGCTTCAAGGGCTTCAGGAGGCGCTTGGGATGATAAAACATGTCCAGGGCCGCCTTTCCGCGGGGGCACATTTTGCCCTTGTTGACAGGGTTGCCTTCCATGGGACGCACGTCCACCAGTTCCCCTTTTTCGACATGAAGGACGATGCTGCAGCGGTTGCTGCACATTCTGCAGAGGGTCGGAAGGGTCCCTTTTTCGATCACGGCGCTGTGGGTCACGGCAGGGCATCCCCATCGTCGGGAATCGCGCGAAGCCCCAGGTGCACCTCGGGATGGTTCTTCCTGCGTTCCGCAATTGATTGCAGACTGTCAAAATGGAGGGCCCCGGCCATGCACACCTGAACACACCTGGGATCGCCCCCGCAGAGGTCGCACTTGGTGGCCCGGCGGGAAACGGTATCCAGATCCATATATCCGAAGGGACAGGCGACGGTGCACATGCCACAGGCAATACACACGCTGCGGTCGACGAGGACGGCCGACGTCAGCGGATCGCGGGACAGCGCATCCACCGGGCACACGGCCAGGCAAAGGGCGTTGGCACACTGCAGACAGGTGCCGGCGAAGATGCGTCGTTGCTGCATATCCACACTGACAAAGATATTGGCCGTTTCGCCGGCGTGCCGTTCGCTTCGATGAAACCGACAGGCCTGCTCACAGTTCAAGCAGGCAATGCACCTGTCGAGGTCTACGGTTACAATTTTCATATAGCGCTTCTATCCGAAATCATCCGGTTTGGATCTACCTATTGAAAAACGATACAAGCTCGAGGTTGCCCACGGCTTTTTCCACCGTCTCGATGATTTCCCCGGTGCGGATCAGGGCAACCATTTTATCGATGTCCTGCCCCAGTTCGCGGTCTTTGTCAAGATAAGACACGTGTTCCCGGATGATCCGGTAGGCTTCCCGGGTTCCTCTGCCCCAGACGAGTTTTTTCTTTTCCGTCAGGAGGTCGTAGGCCTGGGCCGCGCAGAGCATTTCTACGGCAATGACATGCTCGACATTGTCCAGGATTTCCCGGCACTGCCTGATGGCGATGGTGCCCATGCTGACGTGGTCCTCTTTGTTGGCGGAGGTGGGGATGGAGTCCACGCAGGCGGGATGGGCCAGCACTTTGTTTTCCGAAACCAGCGCTGCAGCGGTGTACTGGGCGATCATAAATCCGGAGTTGAGACCGCCGTTTTTGACGAGGAAGGCCGGCAGTTCGCTCAGTTGCGGATTGACCATGCGCTCGGTGCGCCGTTCGGACACATTGCCGAGTTCGGCGATGCCCATGGAGAGGTAGTCGGCCGCCATGGCGATGGGCTGTCCGTGAAAGTTGCCTCCCAGGCGGATTTCCCGTGTGTCGGCAAAAACCAGGGGGTTGGTGGTGGTGGCATTGATTTCGATGTCCACAACATGGCGGGCATGCACGACCGCATCCTTGCTGGCGCCGTGGATCTGGGGAGAGCATCGCAGGGTATAGGCGTCCTGCACACGGGCACACCCCGCGTGGGAGAGGATAATTTCGCTTTCAGCGGTCAGTCGCAGCAGGTTGTCGGCCGAGGCCACCTGGCCGGGGTGCGGGCGGATCTCATGGATGCGCGGATCGAACTCCGAGTTGCTGCCCATGAGCACTTCCAGGCTCATGGCACAGGCGATATCGGCCAGTTTGGCCAGGCGGATGGCATCATGCACCACCAGGCTGGCAATCCCGGTCATCACCTGGGTGCCGTTGATCAGGGCCAGGCCTTCACCGGCAGCCAGATCCAGCGGTTCCAGGCCGATGCTTGCCAATGCCTTTGCGCCGTCCATGCGCTCATCACCATGAAAGGCTTCCCCTTTGCCGAGGAGGACCAGCCCCAGGTGGGCCATGGGCGCCAGGTCGCCGCTGGCTCCCACGGATCCCTTTTCCGGGACCACGGGCGTCACGTCATCATTTAAGAAAGCCATCAGGTATTGCAGGGTTTTCAAGGAGCAGCCCGAATACCCCATGAACAGGTCGTGGAGGCGCACGGCCATGACGGCCCTCACCACATCCTGCGGCAGGGGTGCTCCGATGCCGGCGGCGTGGCTCATAATGACCTTGTGCTGCAGCCGGCGCGTGTCGGATGCGGAAATAGGGACATTGCACAAGGCGCCGAATCCGGTGGTGATGCCGTAGATCGCCTTCTTTTCCCTGATCCACCCGTCGATCAGCCGGCGGGTACGCTCAACGCGCTGCCCCCCTTTGGAAGAGGCTTTCACCGGGCATCCGAAGCGGGCAATGGCGACGACGTCGTCGAGGGTCAGCTTTTGCTTGTCGATGATGACGGGTTTCATATGACACCCCAAATTTTCTTTGACCAGAATCCGGCGGGCACAGGCCATGCCTCGGTTTGATATGGTGTTTTGAAAAATGAACCCGCCACCCGCTTAGGGCATACGGAGCCTTATTCGGACAAACACTATAACCGACCTCTGTCTTTTTTCAATGTTCTGCGCTCATTTCCTGTTAAAGCTTTCATCCACCAGGCGTTCGACCAGATCGTCCCGTGCAACAAAAGGGACGGTGATGTGGCCCACCCCCCGGTTCGACCGGTTGAAAGCCTTGCTGACTTCCATGGCATTGGCGTTCCTGGCCCAGCTACGCCGGGCCACGCCGCCCATAACATCCCAGGAGATGGCGGATCGGATGGTGTCGTCCACCCGCTGGCTGCCGTCCAGCACCAGACCGAAACCGCCGTTGATGGCGTTGCCGATTCCCGTACCGCCGCCGTTGTGCAGCGCCACCATGGACATCCCCCTCGCGCAGTTGCCGGCAAAACAGTGGGTGGCCATGTCGGCCATGACATTGCTGCCGTCCCTGATGTTGGCAGTTTCACGGAAAGGGGCGTCCGTCCCGCCCGGATCATGGTGGTCTCTTCCGATCATGATGGGCCCCACGTCGCCCCTTCTCACCATTGCGTTGAATTTCAGGGCGATGTTGATTCTCCCTTCGGCATCCTGGTAGAGGATGCGCGCCTGGGTTCCCACAACCAGGCGGTTCTTCTCGGCATCCCGGATCCAGACCCAGTTGTCGCGGTCCTGAAATCTGCGGTCGGGATCGATGCACGCCAGGGCGGCCTTGTCGGTCTTGACGAGATCGTCGTGTCTGCCGCTCAGGCATACCCAGCGAAAAGGGCCGTAGCCGAAGTCAAAGATGCGGGGCCCCATGATGTCCTCGAAGTAAGACGGGAAGATGAAGCCGTCTTTTTCATCCACACCGTTTTTGGAGATGCGGGTGACGCCGGCATCGAAGACGGCTTTGAGGAAGGCATTGCCGTAATCGAAAAAGAAGGCGCCCCGTTCTGTCAGGGTTTCGATCAGGTCGATATGGCGGCACAGGCTTTTATCCACCAGCTTGCAGAAGGTGTCACGGTCTTCAGCCAACAGCCGCGTTCTTTCTTCGAAAGAGATGCCCTGGGGGCAGTATCCCCCATGGTGGGCGACATGGCAGGAGGTCTGGTCCGATAGAAGGTCGATCTTTTCGTTGTTGTCCACGGCGTAGGCTAAAAGGTCGACGATGTTGCCGTGAAAGGCGATGGATGCGGGACGGTCTGACCGCAATGCCTTGCGGGCCGTGGCAAACGCTTCGGCAAGGTCTGTGGTAACGTGGCCGACCCAACCCTGGGAATGACGTGTCTGAATTCTGGACGCATCCACTTCGGCGATGATGGAAACGGCGCCGGCAATTTCCGCAGCCTTGGGCTGTGCCCCGCTCATCCCCCCCAAGCCGGAAGAAACGAACAGTCGCCCCTTGAGGCTGGCTTCTCTGCCCAGGCCGAACCTGATTCTACCGGCATTCAACAGGGTGTTGTAGGTACCGTGGACGATTCCCTGGGGGCCGATGTACATCCATCCGCCGGCGGTCATCTGCCCATAGCTGGCCACGCCCATCTGGGCGGCGACTTCCCAGTCGTCGAGGTTGTCATAAATGCCCACCATGAGGCCGTTGGTAATGATCACCCGCGGGTTGGACGGGCGCGATTCGAAGAGGCCCAAGGGATGCCCGGAAGCCATCACCAGGGTCTGGTCTTCGGTCATTGCTTCCAGGTACATCTTTATCAGGCGATACTGCATCCAGTTCTGACAAACGCTGCCGGTTTCGCCGTAGGTGACCAACTCGTAGGGGTAGAGGGCCACGTCGAAATCCAGATTGTTGTCGATCATTACCTGGAAGGCCTTGGCGGCCAGACACCGGCCCCGGTACTGGTCGATGGGTTTGGCCTTGACCGGGCCGGCGGGCCGGAAGCGGTAACCGTAGACCCTTCCCCGGGTGGTCAGTTCCTTCATAAATTCAGGGGCTAATTTTTCGTGCAGGTGGGGGGGGATGTACCGCAGGGCGTTCTTGAGCGCCGTCTCCGTTTGGGCCTGGCTCAGGCGGAATCCGCGATCCGGCGCCCGGCGGATGCCCGGGGCAAATTCGGGGTGCTCGGGCAGGACAGGAGCGAGTTGGAACCGGGTCACGTTATCGTCGTCGGCTGGCATGGTCATGGGAACACCTCCATCAAGAACCGGTCTGTCTTCGATAATCGTTCGGAGAACGCTGACCCCAGGGTTGCAACTGTGGGGTTGATGTGTCCTATACCTACTCAATTTAGGCTATAGTATGATCCTTTTAAAAATTCAATTACAGCCGGCCTTCCGGCTTCATTTTATGGCGTTATTCCTGCAGCCATAAAAATGATCTTGATCTTGGAACGCCGAGACTTGTATATACAAGCTGTATGTTTCATCAATCCCCCGGGGTTGTCAACACGAATTTATTCTCATCGTTACAATGTTGAGGGTGGGAAAGAAAGTTGGAAAACATGTTTATTTAGATCATTCTTAAAATGTGGAACGCTCATATTGATTGGCTGCAGATGGAAGCGGGTGGCGATGGCAAAACGATATCCCAAATATGAACAGATCAAGGACTATGTGGTCAAGGGCATCAAGGCGCGCCATTTTACCGAAGCCGTTCCTTCCGAAAATCAGCTGGCCCGGCGGTTCGGCGTCAGCCGCATGACAGCGCGCAAGGCCATTGACGCCCTCGAACGCGAAGGCTTTGTGGAGCGCAGTCCGGGCAAGGGCACTTTCGTAAAAAAAAGGCAGCATTACACCACCGGTTTTTTCAAGGTGCGGCCGTTTCAAAGGTGGGCCGACGATCTCAATGTGGAACTTACCACCGACGTCCTGGAGGCCGGGGTGGTCGAACCGCCGGCGCATGTGGCCGAAAAACTGCAGTCGGACGGTCAGGTGATCATCATGCGCCGGTTGTGGTATTTTGATAAAAAACCGGTTCGTTATGAAATCCGCTATCTGCTTCCGGATATTTGTGCCGGGATTCTTTTCGAAGATTTGGAAAATGCATCGATCCACAGCATTCTCATCAACAAGTACAAGCTGCCCCTGACCCGGATCAGCCAGAGCATGGAGGCGATTGTCCTTTCCAGAGAGACCGCCGCCCTTTTTCAAGTGGATGCCGGCTATCCGGCATTCCACATCAAGCGCACGACCTACTCTGGCGACGATCCGGTTACCTATGTGGAATACACCATGCGGGGTGAAATGGCCTTCAGGGACACCTTTTCACCTCAGTTCGACCCAGCGGATTTTTTCTAGAACCGCGACATTTTCTCGAAAGGCGCACCGCCGAATAGGCAGGCACCTGTGATTAGCAGCGATCGGCGGGTGGCCGCTGCTTTGTAATGCAAAAGTTACGGCTTGACAGGCAAAAGCGTCAACTTGTATATACAAGTTTATGGTCGGATTCAAATGCCATCGACAATCAGACGTACCTGAAAAAATTTGGGTTAATAGTGGTTGTCATGCTTACGTTGCACCGATCGCTCAACTTGGGATAATCTAAAGGAGGCAGCCAATGTCGTTGGAGGAATTGAGCAAGCTGGTGGAAGACGGTGAAACCGAGACAGCACAGGAACTGGCAGGGAAACTGCTGGCGGATGGTACGGATCCGCTTGAAATGATTGCCGAAATGACCCGGACCATGGCCCATGTGGGGGACCTTTTTTCCAAACTGGAGATTTTTTTACCCGAAATCATGCTGGCCGGAGAGGCGCTGACCGGTGTGGTCGAAGTCCTGTCCCCCTATCTTGAAGCGGTGGGCGGCCAGGAAGTCAAGGGCAAGATCGTGATCGGTGTGGTCAAGGGTGACCTGCATGAGATCGGCAAAAACATTGCCAAGCTGATTCTGGAAACCAGCGGCTTCGAGGTCAAGGACCTGGGCTACAATGTCGATCCGCTTACCTTCATCAAGGAAGCAGAAGCCATGGGTGCCGATGTCATCGGCGCGTCTTCCCTGATGACCACCACCATGCCGCGTCAAAAGGAGATCATCGAGATCATGGAAGCCAAAGGAATCAGGGACCGATTCAAGGTCGTTATCGGCGGCGCACCCACCTCCCAAATGTGGGCCGATCAGATCGGCGCGGATCTCTATTGCCGCGAGGCAAAGGATATACCGGAATTGCTGGTGAATCTACTTCACTAAGGATTCAAGGATTCGAGTGAAATAGAAATTAGCTTTTAGCTGACAGATCATAGCTCATAGTATGCTATCAGCTATAAGCTATGACCTTTTTTCCCTCGGCCCCTTGATCCCTTGGGTCCTTTTTTTGTCAAAGTATGAAAAAGGATAATATCAGATCTCGTGACATTGACCGAGAATTATTACAAGGAGATGTAACATGACCACAGCCTACAGGCACTGGGAAATTCTGGAGCGTTCCCAGACCGGCCCCTTTATGGACGAGGATGATTTCCTGCCGCGGCTTTTTACGCCCACGCTGAAAAAGCTCATCAAGAAGTACGAAATCAAGTACGATCCCGCGAACCCCTGCCCGACGGATGACGACATGGCCGACCGGATCTGGCAGGCGGCCTGGGATCTGTTCCGGGAGGTGGGCTACTACAACACCGATACCCACCGCATCATCCAGGTCAGCGACGAGGAAATCCGCGAAGCGCTGTACATGGCCCATGATCAGTACTGGGTGGGTGCGGGCAAGGATGCCGTGTTGTGGAAACACCGCCAGGTTGAGGACACGGATCCACCCTTTTGCATCATGAGCCCGGACATCACCTGCGACGAGCAGTACCACCAGTCCATCTGCATGGCCTATCTCAAAGAACCGCTCCTCGACGGTATCTGCGGGCCGATTCTGGAGGAGACGTTTGGTCACCTGATTTCCTCTTCGGGTCCTACGGAAATCAGCGGATGCATTCAACATATCTACAACCAAAAAATGGCGGCAAGGCTGCTGGGTCGTCCCGGAACCTTCATGGTGGCCGTGGGCACCGCCGAGCATGACAGCGGACAGATCGCGGTCTCCAACGATGAGTGGGGGGTTCAGAAAACAGACGCCCGCCTGGTGGGATCCCTGACCGAATTCAAGACAGCGGACACCTTGTTGAACCGTTCCCTGCACTACGCGCAGTACGGATGCTTTACCGGCAACCTGACCGGGGCGATTTACGGCGGATGGTGCGGCGGGTCCGAAGGCACGGCCGTCACCACGGTGGCGTACAGCCTCATCGGTCTGGTAATCCACGGGGCCGTTTTCAACCAGCACTTTCCCTTTCATCTGAACTACGGCTCCAATACCACCCGCGAGCTGTTGTGGCCCGTTGCCATGGCCGGCCAGGCTCTGGCCAGAAACAGCCGGCTTTTGCAGACCTCCAACGGGTTCGCCAATGCGGGCCCCATGACGGAGATGCTGTTCAGGGAAACGGCCGTGCACGCCATGGTGTCCACGGTAACCGGTTGGCATTTGTGGGAGATGGCTTCTGCACGCAATAAATACAGAAACCGGGCCACGCCCCTGGAAGCGCGCATCGGTATGGAAGTGGGGCACGCCGTGGCCCGGCAGGGACTTTCCAGGGCCGAAGTGAACGAGATCGCCAACCGGCTCCTGGCCACCTACGAAGACAGTGCAGCGGATGCGCCCATGGGATCGGAATATCAGGAATGCTACGATGTGGCCAAGGCGGTGCCGACCCAGGAGCACTACGACATGTTCCGCCGGGTGAAGGACGAAATTGCCGGCATGGGGATCGAATTTCCATTTTAACCGAAAGAAGCATTACCAAAATGAACTTTATATTTCGTGCGTTCGTGATGAAGGCTTAAGAAAAACACTGAACCACAAAGGCACAAAGGACACAAAGATGGCTAAGCAAATGTTGATCGACGCCACCCGCGGAAAAAAAACCGAAAAGGCGCCCTGGTTGCCCTATGCCGGATGCAACTGCGCCTATTTGATCCAGGAAAAGGCGGACCGGTTTTTCAAGGATGCCGACCTGTTGGCAAAGGGAGTCGTGACGGCCGCCGCCACCTATCATGCAGACGGCATTCCCCTGTTGTTCGATCTTTCGGTCGAAGCCGAAGCTGTGGGCTGTGAGCTGGAGTTCTGGGAGGACAATGTTCCTTCGGTCAGAACCCATCCCTGTGAAAAAGAAACGCCCGAGGAACTGGGCATGGGGCTCTTTACCCGGGAGAGTGGACGCTGGCCGGTCATTTTCGAGGCAGCGGCCAAGACCAAGCCGCAGCTGGACGAAATGGACTGCGCCATGCTCGGCCTGGCAGCGGGCCCCCTGACCCTGGCCTCGCATCTGGCCGGCGTGCGCATCTTCACGGCTGTAAAGAAAAACAAGGCATTTGCCCATGCGGTTACCGCCTATGCCGGCAGACTGTGCGCCGAGTCAGTCAGGTACTATGCGGAAATGGGGTGCGACATCATCGCCATCGTGGACCCGGTAGCCTCCCAGATTCGACCGGAAACCTTTCGGGAATTCGTGACACCCAACTGCCAAGAAGCGATAGCGGCCATTCACGCGGCCGGCAAGACGTCGACCTTTTTTATCTGCGGCGACTGCACCAAGGTCATCGAAGAGGTCTGTCAGACGGGCACCCATGGCTTTGCCGTCGACGAGCAGATGAACATGAACTTCATCCGCGACATCGCCATGAAATACAACAAGGGCTTTGGCGGTAATTTGAAACTGACCCTGGCCCTCAGTCTGGGGCTGCTGTCCCCCAGGGAAGATGCGCTGGCAAGCCTGGCCGCCGGCGGTACCAGGGGCTACACCTTTGCTCCCGGCTGAGACCTTCCTTTCGATGTTCCGGCGGAACATCTGATTCAGGCCTACGAAGCCCGGGAGTGGTTTGATGAGCATTATCCGAAGTATCCGGATGTTGGATGAAACAGTACAGAAATCTAGCTCAAGCGTGGGGGGAGTTTTAGCTTAAAAGCCTTGTCATTCCCGCGAAAGCGGGGATCCAGGGCAAATAGCTAATCGCTTTCTGGATCCCCGCCTTTGCGGGGATGACGGAAAAAACACCCTGATGGCTCATCTAACCGATAATCTTGGTAGAGCCATTAATTTAGATAGGATCCTCATACGTATATAAAATGAGGTCAACACCATGGATTCGGAAATTGGAGTGGAATGACTGATGAATGACAAAATCAAAATCGATGTATTGACCCTGGACAGTGTGCAGTGTGCGGCCTGCGGCTACATGATGGAGTCCATCGCGGCGCTGCCGACCGACGTGCAGGCGATGATTGCGTACAGAGAGTGGTCGATCAAGACCAGGGACGGCATCGCCATGTTCACCAGGCTCAAGGGCAAGGTGCTTCCCACCATCTGCATCGAGGAGGATCTGGTTTTTCAGAGCATGATTCCCCAGTACGAGGAGTTGATCGATGCCCTGGCCGAAAGAGCGCATTCAGGTGAACAGCGTGAGCGCATCCTGTCCCTGCGGGACGAGGGTTTTGACTTCGACAACATCAAGTCAAACCTGGACAAGGCCGGTTCCGGGCGGAATTTGCGTACGGGTCGCTGAGAGATATATTTCGACGCCATTTCAAAGCGGGATGACTTGAAGGCTGCGATGACGGAGAGGCTGCAGCCAACCGCTATAGAAGGTAAGAAAAGCAGAAGGAGCGGTATTAACATGGGGGCGACAACCGATGTGTTTCTGATCACCGGTTTTCTGGGAAGCGGCAAGACCACTTTCCTGAACCGGATCATCAAGGCGTTCCCAAGGGATCGTAGCCTCATGATCCTGATGAACGAATTCGGCGACCTGGGCGTGGACGGGGCTCTGGTGGAAGGGGAGGATCTGGACATGCTGGAGATCAGCAGGGGATCGATCTTCTGTGTCTGCGTCAAAACCGATTTCATCAGGGGGCTGGCGGATATCGCCAAAAACAAGCGTCCCGACGTCCTGCTGATCGAAGCAACCGGCGTGGCCAACCCCACGGACGTGAAAAAGGACCTCGAGCTGTCGATTTTTAAAAACCGGTTTCAGCTCAAGGAGCAGTTCTGCCTTATCGATGCCGCCAACTTCGAGGATGTCTACGATACCTTCACATCGGTTGAAAAACAGCTGGAAAGCGCCACACTTTTTATCATCAATAAAATCGACGAAGCCGACGCCGCTGCCGTCGCCAGAGTTCGGGAAATTGTCAGACGGCACCATCCGGAGCCGGCAATCATCGAAACCCGATATGCGGACATCCCCCTGGAAAATTATCTTTCCACCCGGGACCTTTTGAGCGGTGATCGTCTGCCGGATATTTCCCCGGCGGAACTTGACCGTTTCATTGACGGCCTCATGGCAGCGCCCGGGCTCTCCATGATGCCGGCCGATCAATTGGTGTCAAAGACGGTCGCCTGGGCCGGCGGAAGCCGCCAGTCCCTTGCCGAAATGGTTGATAAAATGCCCGCCGGAATTCTGAGGGCCAAAGGGATTGTTCAGGCCGGCGACGGCGTGTATCTGTTTAACTGCGTGATGGGCAAGAGCCGGTTTGAAAGGGTCGCCGCAAGGACAGGCATGGCCGCCATCATGAACCGGTTGGTTTTCATCGGAACCCCTGAAGCGATGGAACGACTAGAGAAGGTCGAGTTCAAGGACCTGTTTCAGGAGAAGTAATCAATACATCGAGGATGATACCATGGTAACGCCAACAGACGTCACGTCGCAGTGCCTGCCCACCTACAGGATGCTCACCCCGGATCAGATCGAGCATATTCACACGGCCACCCTGGAACTGCTGAAAACCGTGGGCGTCAAGGTGATGGCTCCGGAGGCCGTCGCCATGCTGGCCGGCGCCGGCTGCGAGGTAACGTCAGGGAATATTGTCAAGATACCCAATCGGCTGGTGGAGGCGTCGATTGCCAGCGCGCCTTCGTGGATTACCATCTACAACCGTCTGGGGAAGGAAGCCATGCATCTGGGGGGCCGCAAGAGCTATTTCGGTCCGGGCACGGACCTGATCAAGACGTACGACCTGGAAACCGGCGAATTGCGCGCATCGCAGCTTATCGATGTGGCCAATGCCGCCCGCGTGGCCGATGCTTTGGAGGAGATCGACTTTCTCGGTTCCTACGCCCTGCCTTTCGATTCCCCCACCAACCTGATGTACATCGACTCCTTTAAAACCCAACTGGAGAATTCCATCAAACCGATCTTTTACACGGCGGCCGGAGTGGCCGACATTGCCGTGATCAACGCCATGGCGGCGGCAGTAATGGGCGGAGAGGATGCGTTGAAAGCCAAGCCGATCCACATCCATTACGCCGAGCCGCTGACGCCGCTGACGCATTCCTCCGGTGCCATTCAGAAGCTCTTTTTTTGTGCCGACAAGGCCGTGCCGGTATGTTACACGCCCGGTATGATGTCCGGGGCCAGCGCACCGGTGACCCTGGCCGGCGCTATTACGGTGGGCAATGCCGAAGCTTTGAGCGGGATCGTCATGCATCAACTGCGGAAAAAGGGCGCTCCCATTATTTCAGGATTCGGCATGTCCACCCTGGACATGAAGACGTCGGCGTGTGTCTACGGCTGCCCGGAATATCGCCTGGCCCTGTCGGCCTGTGCGGATCTCTATCACTACTACGGCGTTCCCATGTGGGGCACGGCCGGGGTCAGCGATGCGCACGCCCCGGATGAACAGGCGGGCGTGGAGTGGTCCATCTCCCTGCTCGCGGCGGGCCTGGACGGGGCCAACCTCGTTCACGACGTCGGCTACATGGGACAGGGGCTGGTGGGCTCGCCGGCGGCTCTGGTGATGAATGCCGAGATCATCAGCTACGTGCGCCGCGTCATCGAGGGCTTTGACATCGATGCGGAACACATCGGTATGGACGTGATCCGGGAGGTCGGACCCCAGGGGGCCTATATCGCCACGCCGCAGACCAGGCAGTATTTCAAACAAGAGCACTGGCAGCCGCAGCTTTTCAACCGTGAAACCCTGGAACCCTGGATAGCCCGGGGAAGGAAAACGTGGGGTGCCAAAGCCGTAGAAAAAGCCAAACAGCTCCTTAAAAACCACCGTCCGCAAAAGCTGCCCGAAGATGTGCGCAGCACCCTCGATCGGCTGCGTCAAGCGGCCCTCGAAAAACTCGAGGGTGAACACATAGGCGCATAGACCGATTGTCACAATTCTGTTGCGTTTCATCCATGTCAATCGGAACGCATTTTTGGCAACCCGTATTAGCAGGAAGACAGCATGAAAAGGCTGCTGCCGCCCAATCCTTTTAGATGTCCACATACCCCCAATTCAGGCTGCTGTTTTCACGCTGGGAAAGGCATCGATATTGGTGTGCGGCAAAAAAAGCGCCGACGTGTATTCATCCATGAATCCGCTGTTGCTGGAAAAATCGATATAGGTCATGCTGTTTGAGATATCACGCGCTTCATGCCGGTATTCGTCGCTCAACAGCGCCAAATATGCGCCGCCGATGGAACTGTTGCCCAGATATTTGAATTTGCTGCGGTCGATGTCCGGCAGCAGTCCGATGGTAACGGCTTTGTCGATATCGAGGTACTGCCCGAATCCGCCGGAGATCCAGATGCGGTCGACCATGGCAAAATCGAGGCCGGCCTGATTGAGCAGTACCGTAAAGCCGGCATATACAGCCGCCTTGCTCATCATGAGGCTGTTGATGTCGGTTTCCGTGAAGATGATGTCCTCGTCCATCTGCGTATCTTGCATAGGGGCAATGATATAGGCTTTCTGATCGTTTTCGCGCTTCATTCTCGGGTGGCTCTCGTCCAGTTTGAATTTACCATTGGGATCGATGATGCCTTTGAGCAGCATTTCCGAAATCAGGTCGATCATCCCCGATCCGCAAATTCCCCTGGCGGGGGCATTTTCGACGGTTTCATAGGATGGCGCACGGGTGTCGGGGTCGATGGTGATTTTTTCGATGGCGCCTTCCTCGGCCCGCATGCCCCAACGGATGCCGCCCCCCTCGAAGGCCGGGCCTGCCGAGCAGGCCGCCGTCATCAGCCAGTCCCTGTTTCCCAGCACAATTTCGCCGTTGGTTCCGACATCGATGAACAACGTCAGCGGCTCTTCACGGTGAAGGCCGGAATATAGCATTCCTGAAACGATGTCTCCGCCGACGTAGCTGGCGGGACCGGGCATGATGAAAACCGCGGCAATTGGATCGGCTTTGATGCCGATCTCCCCGGCTTTGAAGAAGGGGAATTCCGAGGCAGTGGGGATGTAAGGTTCCCGGCGGATGTAGCGCGGTTCGATCTTGAGCAGCAGATGCGTCATGGTGGTGTTGCCGGACAGGACGACATTTTTAATCTGCCGGTAGTCGCTTTCGGCGCTTTCCAGCGCTTCGCCGATCAGGTTGTTGATGGTGGACAAGACCATGCCGCTGAGCTTGTTGACCCCGTTTTTTTCTGCACAGATAATGCGGTTGATCACGTCGTCCCCGCAGGCGGCCTGCTTGTTATGGCCTGAGGTGGCGGCCAGAATGGAGCCGTCTCCCATGTCTACCAGGTAGACGACGATTGAGGTGGTGCCGACGTCGACGGCAAGGCCCAGCGATTTTTCATTGCCGTTGCCGGGAGCGACCTTCAGGATTTCGTTGGAGCATTTTTTTCGAATGACCGTTGCCTTGACCTTCCAATTTTCGTGGCGCATGGCATTGGAAAGCTCGCGCATGACGTTCAGCCCGACATTCATACGGCTGATATCGCAGCCGGCCTTTTTCAGGCCCCGGTTGAGCCTGTCCAGATCACTGACCGAGTCTTCCAGGGTCGGCGGCTGGAGCGTCAAGTTGATCTCTTTGATCATGGGGTCGATTTCCGTGACCAGCCCTTTGAATTTGGCGGACAATTCATTCCCGAGACCGGCAACTTTCAGTTTTCGCTCCACCGCTTCGGGCGGAATACTGACGACGACCTCTTCGCCCGGTTTTGCCTGACAAGCCAGTACATATCCTCTTTCCTTTTCCCGGGCCGTGAGAAGGGGGGTGTCTTCCGATTCCACAGTCCCGGATTCCAAAACCAGCTTGCATTTGCCGCAGGCGCCTTTGCCGTTGCAGGAGGCGTTGATGTGGACATCCGCTTTTTGGGCGGCGTCCAGCAGCGTCGATCCCGGTTCGACCTCAACGGTTGTATCTTGAGGCTGAAAGGTCACCCGACGGGCAGCTGCCTTCTCCAATGCCGCTTGTTGACGGGCCTCTCTCAGCTTGCGTTTGTGCTCATACCAAATGGGGCAGGCGCTGCGGAATTTACAGTAAATATTGGGATCGCGGCATTCGAGACACTCTTCGCAAAGATAGGTGCCGTGTTTGGAGCACATGTAATTGGTTTCACGATCCGGATGATTGATGCATTTTCCCATTTCTTATCCTTGGCAAGTGGTTTCGGCTGTCAAATCAAGTTTAACCTCAACTTAGTTTAACCTTCCGCGTTGAGATAAACCGAGCGTTTCACATTTCAAGATAGTAATACGATTGCATTAATTGTCAATAATGGACACTTGTGCCTCCGGCTTTTAAAATCAAGCTGCTTTTTTATTGTTATTGGTCGGACGTTCTTCCTCAGCCGGCGATATGACGTTGGCGGTGTTTTCGTTTTCGGGCAACCGCACCACCATGACCGGCCGGGAACACCTGCGGATAACGTCTGCGGCAACACTGCCGATGACGGCCTGGCCGAGCTTTCCGTGGCCATGGGTCCCCATGATGATCAGGTCATAGTTCCCCTGACGCGCCGTCGTCAAGATTTGCTCCACTGGATTGCCCACACGGATCTCCACGTTTTTTTCGTTCAACGGGCAGTGGGGGATTTCACGAGCCACTTTGCGCGAGGTTTCGCTGATCCGTTCGTGCACGGTTTTCTTGGCGGCTTCAATGCCTTTGATGTTGAAAGACTCCCACTCTTTTTTTCCCATGTGTTCGGCCAGATTTATGCCCGTTCCCATGGATATCTCTTCCACGATGTCCGGAATGATGTGCAGCAGGGTGACCTCGGCTTTATACTGGTGGCCGAGGCTGCAGGCGTAGCGGACAGCGTGGCGAGCTGTGTCGGACAGATCCGTGGCGTAAAGAATGCGTTTGATAGCAGGCACCATGACGTTGTCTTCCAGGGGCAACGGCTCGGGCATTTCCGTATCGAATGTATCGGGTTGGACAATTTCAGCAGGTCGGGCGCCCTTTGCCCTTTGCGTGCTTCGGCCAAAAATCCAGTCGACCGACTTGACATACCATGCGGCCGACTGAATCTGGATGACATAGGCCAGAGCGATCAGCAGGGCAATGGTGACACCCTGTTTACCGAAGGCTGTCATGGCAATGGCCAGGGCAATGGAGAGATCCCGCATCACCACACCGTAAACCATGGCAATGGCGTCTCCGCGCCGAAAGAAAAGTCGGCCCACTATGGATAGCAGGCTGTATGAAACTAGATAAAATACAGCCAGCGGTGCCAGAATGCTCAAAATGTCGCCGGGGTTGGCGATAATGCTTTTGGCCTTCAAAGACATGGCTACGAAGGCAATCAGGACAACGCCCAATGCCGAGAAAGGAGGGAATTTGGGTTTGATGCGCTGATTCCAGGTCATTTCACCAAATTTTTTCCTGAAAATCGCTTGGGTGGCAAGACCGGCTACGAGAGGTACGAACACAAAAAGCGCGATCTGTTTGAACATGTGCAGCATGTTTACCTCGATCGTAGCACCCATGAAAACCTTTGTGTAAATGGGTGCGGCCAGGGCGCCGATAATCAGACCGAAAACCACCATTTTGATGGCGGCTTCCTTGTTGCCCCTGGCAAACCCTGTCCACGAGATGGTCATGCCCGAGGTGGGCAGGACACCGATCAGGAAAAGCCCCACGGCCCAAAGTGCATATTTTTCCGGCCCTCCGGAGAAGAAAAGTCTGCCGATGAAATAGGCAATGGCGGGAATGAGCACGAAGTTGATAAATTGGGTGGTTAGCTGAAGTTTATAGTCCTCTCCCTTGAAAACGCTTTTGACATTCAGGGTGACCATCATGGGGTAGACCATGATAAAGGTCACGGGAATGATACCCTGTTTAAGGGGCGCGGCGTTGAAGAAATAGCCAAAGGCGAGGCCAAATGCCATGGAAATCGGAATGGCCCACACCAGATTTTTTTGTAGTAGTGTCAGTAGGTTCATCGTAACGAAATCTCCCGTGACTTTTTAAGATCATGTGTTGTTAATTGACACCTAATCTGAGTGAATGAAAATAACCAACTCCTAAAATTTGAAACGCTCGGTTTAGGTGACAATGTCCGCTAATATGCGTTGCAGGGTAGGGGCATCTTGAAGTCCAATCAGACGGGCGATTTCTTCACCTTCCCTGTAAACAACAAGGGTGGGGATGCTTTGAATCCCGAGTTGGACAGCCACTTTCTGGTTTTTGTCGATGTTTATCTTGGTAAAGGTTGCTTTGCCTTTAAAAATTTTTTCAATTTTATCGAGAACCGGTTCCTGGGCATGGCAAGGCGCACACCATGGCGCATTGAAATCAACCAGGGTGATGCCATGTCCGACCA
Organism: Deltaproteobacteria bacterium; assembly: GCA_022340465.1. Taxonomy (NCBI): domain Bacteria; kingdom Pseudomonadati; phylum Myxococcota; class Myxococcia; species Deltaproteobacteria bacterium. Next base: position 20,289 of record JAJDNW010000003.1, read on the forward strand.
GGGTTTTAAATTTTTCAAGGGATGATAATTTAAGGGTCGCCATGGCCGTTACCTCTTACCGGATGCGTTAGTGAAAAAATGCGGCACCGGTTTCGGGTGCCGCATTCGTCTATTTTTTCCCGAATGAAAATGGGTTATCCGCCGAAGTCTCCACCGCCAAGGCCCTTCATGGCCTCTTCGGCATTCACCCGCAGCGTAGAGATAGCGGCATCGAAAGCCTTGCGCTCCGCCACGATGTCATCCATCCCGGTATCGGGCGTGCAATTTTCCCTGATTTGATCGATACGGCTGTCCATTTCTTCAACCAGCATGTGCAGGTCTTCGATGTTGGGTAAAATTTTTTCCTTTTCTCCACCCGGCAGCCTTTCCATTTTACGGGCAATGTCATAGACGATGGCTTTCCATCCGGTTAACTCCATTTCCATTGTCCTGCAGCAGTTTCTTGCTTTCATGATTTTCTCCTTTTGTTGGTGTTGTGGGGTTAACAACATTAACCATTTCATTGAACTCAGTAAGCGGTAAATCAACATCTGTGCCAAACTTTTCAAGAATAGGTTTTGCCGTTCAACCAATGTGGTAACTATTTTAATTCAAAGGGAAATAAGATATTCAAAATTTGCGCTTATCGGAATTCGGATGAAGATGGGGGTACCGGAGAGTGTTAAGTTGACACCCATTTTGGATTGACAACGTTATATAACGTTAATATACATTTGCTGGTAGTGTGTTCATGATACAACTGTTGTCAATTAACAGCATGCGGTTAAGCCGTTTCGATTAGGGAGGTGCATCGTCATGCAGGAACAAACGCATCAGGTCTGGAATCTTCAGATTCTCAACCAGATCATCAATTCCATGGCGGATGGTGTTTTTACGATGGATACCCAAGGCCGGATTTCATCTTGGAACAGGTCCATGGAGCGTATCAGCGGATATACGGCGGGAGAGGCGTTGGGCCGACCCTGCAGATTGCTGCAATGCAGCCGCTGTTTTGGGAAAAGCTGTCCGTCCGACATCGAGAAGTGTAAAATTGTCGAGCACGGAAAATCAGAGGCCAAGGAGTGCCTATTACGGCACAAGGATGGGCATGATGTTCCGGTGATTAAAAATGCCAGTGCGGTAAGAGACGAAAACAACGCCATCATCGGTGTGGTCGAAACGGTAACCGATTTGAGTGAGCTCAACAAAGCGCGTGAAAAGGCACTTGAGGCTGAACTGCGGCTGAAGGATGTTTATCGCCTGGGCAACATCATCGGCAAAAGCAGCGCCCTGCGCAGGGTTTTTGATTCCATCAAGGCGGCGGCGGCGAGCGATGCCACCATTCTCGTCACCGGTGAAAGCGGCACCGGCAAAGAGCTGGCGGCCAACGCCATCCATTACAACAGTGAACGCAGCGAGGGGCCGTTTATAACGGTGAACTGCAGCGCCCTGTCGGAATCGCTTCTGGAAAGTGAGTTGTTCGGGCATGTCAAGGGCGCTTACACCGGCGCCATTCGTGACCGGGCCGGCCGGTTCGAACAGGCCGATGGTGGGACGGTTTTTCTCGATGAGATCGGTGAATTGAGCCCGCTGATCCAAGTCAAGCTCCTGAGGGTTTTGCAGGAACGGAAAATTGAGCGCGTCGGTGAATCAAGGGAGCGCAAGGTTGACATTCGTGTGATTACGGCGACACATCAGGACCTGATGGAGTGTGTGCGCAAGGGGACCTTCAGGGAGGATTTATATTACCGGCTCAAGGTCTTTCCTGTCTTTATGCCGCCGCTCAGGGAGAGGAAGGAAGATATACCGGCACTTGCGAATCATTTTATAGACAAGCTGAACGGCAAAACAAATAAATCCATAAAAGGCCTGTCCCAAGCGTCCATGCGTTTGTTCATGGATTACGCCTGGCCCGGTAATGTCCGTGAATTGGAAAACGCCATTGAACACGCCTTTGTGCTTTGCAACGACGGCCAGATCGGATCGTTGGACTTGCCAATAGAAATCAGGCGGCCTGATTATTCCGACGCCTGTTCTCAACCGGTTCCCAAACCACCGGGGGCACCCGTAAGACGAAAAAAACTTTCCAGGCAGATTCTGCTGGAACTCCTCGATCAATGTGAGTGGAACAAGGCCGAAGTCGCCCGCCGTGTGGGATTGAGCCGTACATCCATTTGGCAGTATATGAAAAAATGGGAAATCCCTCTCCGAAAAGAGGAGGAAACTCATTTTCTTTCGAATCTATAGCCCAAAATAGGGCACAACGATTGCCGAGGAACAATGCCTTCCCGGCCGTGAAAGACTCGGCTCAAAGCGTCCGTAGTGCCGAACAGGGCTAAACTTTGGAAATAATATCGTCGGTATTCAGCCCGGCATAGGTATGTTGGGATAAGTTCAGGCCGTTCGGCACTACGGACGCTAAAAAACCTCAAACAGTTTCACGGCCGGGACGGCATCACCCCCCGGCTGTCAGGTTTTTACCTTGTTATTGGTTATAGAGCCGTTTTCTTTAAACGTATTCTGCCTGGTGACCGCAAACCTGACGATGGTTAACACATGGTTAACGTTACCCGTTACTCCCCCTTTAACAGAGAACGCACCTTTTGTGGGTGTCGCCGGATGGCTCTTGTATTATAAAAAATCTATAATATTAAGTAATTATGTGAAAAATCGCTTCTTGGAACCAAAAAAAAGACAGCTAAACTCCTCGTTGGTATGAAAATTGAATTGTTTTTTAGCATTCCGATAACGAGGAGGGCAGTTTAAAAGTGGAAACCAAACAGCTGACGAATGCAGAAGAATTTGAAAATTCAATTAAAAAAGGGGTGACTCTCATCGATTTCAATGCACCCTGGTGCGGGCCCTGTCGTGCCCAGGAGCCCATCATCAACCAGCTGGTGGAAGACTTTGCGGGCAAAGCGACCGTGGCTGAAATGAACATCGATGAAAACCAGGAAACAGCCGTAAGGCTCGGAATCCAAAGTATTCCCACGATAGCGCTTTTTAAGGACGGGGTCGAAGTTAAACGCTTTGTCGGCCTTCAAAGCGCCCAAACGCTCGCAAGCGCCATCGAAAATCATTTGCAGTAGTTTTGTATTGCTTTTTTATGAAAACGAGAAAGGAATGGTAACATGCCCATTTATGAATATCGTTGTGAAAATTGCCAGCATGAATTTGAAAAGTTGATGTTTCAAGGTGACGAGGAAAGGATTCGATGCCCTGAATGCGGTGAAACAAAAACAACCCGCGTGCTGAGCGCCACCAGTTTCATGAGCGGTTCCGGTTTGGGGGCCTGCGTTTCCGGATCGTCATCGGGCTTCTCGTGAGCGGGCTGATAAAGGCCGGCGGGCTGCCGGAAAAAATATCAAGGTCTGTATTATTTCGAGCAGGCCAAAATTGTCAGGAATCAACTTGATCAACGGATCGGATTCAATTTTAGGGGGCTAATAGCGTAAGCCCCGTTGATCAGCGATTTGAACGAGGAGCTATCATGCCGAAAGAAATATCGAGAAGATCGTTTCTAAAAGGGTCTTTGGTGGCGGCCTGCGCTACCTGCGCATCGCAGGTCCCGCTGCCGGCATCGGCTAGAATGAAAAGCGGACAGGAGTTGGCCACTCTCATCGACATCCGCAAATGTATCGGGTGCGAGGCCTGTGTGGAGGCCTGTCGCGAGGTCAACGACTTTAAATACCCTGAACCTGAAAAGCCTTTTCCCAAGATGTATCCCAACCGGGTCAAGGTGGCGGACTGGTCCGACGAAGAGGGGCGGGAAGTTCGGGACCGGCTGACACCCTACAACTGGCTGACCATCCAGTGGGCCACGGTCGAAGTGGACGGCGAAGAAACGGAGCTTTCCTTTCCACGGAGATGCATGCATTGCCAGAATCCGCCCTGTGCCGACCTGTGCCCCTGGGGCGCCGCAAGCAAACTGGAAAACGGGATCACCCTGATTCATTCGGATATCTGTCTGGGCGGGAAAAAATGTCAGGTGGCCTGCCCATGGGACATTCCCCAGCGCCAAACCGGTGTCGGACTTTATCTTGATATCCTGCCCAGCCTGGCGGGCAACGGTGTGATGTACAAATGCGACCGCTGCTACAACCGCATTGCCGAAGGAGAGATGCCGGCCTGTATCGAAGCGTGTCCAGAAGAAGTGCAGATTATCGGGCCAAGGGATGAAATCGTGGCAGAGGCCCACCGACTGAAAAAAGAAGAGGGTGTCTACATTTACGGTGAGACCGAAAACGGTGGCACCAACACCCTGTATGTGTCACCGGTTCCCTTCGAAACCCTCAACCAGGCCATTGGCAAAGGTCCGGGTCGCCCCCATTTCAACAAGGTCGAGAACAAAATGGCGCATGCCGACAACCTGGCCAAGGCCATGCTGATAGCACCTTTTGCCGGGCTGACGGCAGCCGTTGGGCGCGTTTACAAAGCCTCAAAAAAACTTGATGACAAAACGGGAGACATATCATGACATTAGCGACAACGCCTAAAGCGTTTGCCGAACAAAGATTTTTCAAGCCGTTTTATTTCCTGCTGCTGTTTGTCATGGGCTTGACCGGTTTCGGCCAGATGCCGATATTCAAACGCTACTACATTGCCGATATTCCCGGGTTGGCGTGGTTGGCGAATTTCTATACCACCCACTATATCCATTATATAGGCGCCGCCAGTCTCTTTGGATTTTTTGTTTATGCCGTGGTCGTTTATTTCGGATTGATGCGTAAGCGCTTTCGGCTGACCTGGGCGGCCTATGTCAGGATTGCATTGCTGGCGTTGATTGCGGTTACCGGTATTTTCCGTGTCCTTAAAAATTTGCCGGATGTGGTTTTTTTACCCAAATTTACCATGGTGATCGACATCTCCCATTTGGCCTTCATGATGTTTCTGATGGTTGCCGGCATTGTTTTCATCATCATCAAAAAAGGCTGGCTGGTCAGTAAATAGGACCCTCTTCTGCAAAGATCACGAAAACACGAGAGCCGTGAAAAATCATGTTTTCATCAGTGTAGTAATGCAACGCTGGGGGCAGGGGACCAGAATAGCGCAGGCTGACAGGTAATAGCCCATGGCAATCCATTTGCTATGGCCTGTCAGCTATGCGTTCCTATCGGTTTAGGAGTTATCTCGGATGGTCGCGGAAACGGTAAACTGCGGCGGATCGAGGATGTTTCTTTTTACCGTGCACAATTGGGCCGCTTTAACCACCGCCGCTTTGTATTTCGGCGGAAAGTCCGCCGGCAGGTCGAAATGGATGTGAACCGCCGTGGTCAAGTGTTTCTCTTCGTTTCTCTCGAAGTCAAGCTTCATTTTGATATTTGATGTGTCAATGCCGCGTTCCTGGCAGAAGTAGACCACATAAACCCCTGCGCATGTGCCGATAGAAGCGAGAAAGAGACTGTAGGGCTCGGATGCGCTTCCATCACCTCCCTCATCCTTGGATTGGTCGGTTTCAATGGTAAAGCCTTTGTAAATGGCATTGACCTTCTTACCTCCGGGAAAATATACTTCCATAGATTCCATGACAAGTCCTTTTGGCTGGCGTAGTTGTCGGAAACATATTCCGATTCGAGTGCAAGGCTGTTGAAGTAAAACAAAACCTTGGAACCATCATCAATTGATCTGATACCGTTCAGACAATGAAGCTATAATAAGGCCAAAAGAATAGGAATCAAGGTGCCCCTTAAAAATAGGATTGATCTTTAGTCGCTATCGGGCACTTTTTCACTTTCCGGTATTTCCTCGTTGGGCGCCCAGGTGTCGAACAGATTGGGCGTTATGGTTTCACCGGGAGTGGCATCGGTGCGCAACCAGACGATGCGGGTATGACACTCCAGGATCTTTTTCCCGAGTTCGTCACGGCGAATGACAAGGGCCCTTTCAGCGGATTTTCTGTCAGTGTGCAGGGACAGGACTTTCTTCTCGCGTTCTCCGGGGGTAAGCTCGTCATAAATTAATGCAAACATAATCGCCCTCCTTTGTGTTGCGTTGATAAACCCAGAAAGAATCTTCTCTGACCTGATAATAGATGGTTGCACAAACGATGCCAGGGAGGCACACAGGTCAACATAGCGGCTGTCTTGAGTGATGATGGCGGCCAGTGCGGTGATCATGGTGTATTTTTCCCCCAAGGTGCCGTTGTCGCAAACACGCTGCTTGTGGCGCGAAGCGGATCACGAAAAAGATCGCGGTTGTCACCCATATGTTAACGTTACCTAACGCAAAAGTAACGTTAACTTGACGATGGGAACGGCTGCATGGGCGGACACCGTTTCGGCTCAGGGTAATGAACGGCAGCATTGAAAAGGGGGCTTGGCGGAAAGCCTGGCAGCGGGATGGCGTGGGTTTAAACCGGAACGCTCATCGACCATGTCTGCCTTGTAACATAGGCAGCAGATGCTCATACGGGGCCGATGTCCGGAAATGCAAATCGACCCGGTGGGCCTATTCCCAAGGGGCCGATTTGCTACTCAGGTGGGTAATTATGCATCAAATGGAGGTAATGCCAAGTATAATTCCCAACGTCTGTTGATGCAATTAGGGTGCCAAGTTCTCAACTGCTTCGCCGAGAAGCCGCTTGAACCGGTCGAGCGTGACTGGGTAGGCCTGCATGGGGATGCCCATCCAGTCACAGTATTCCAGGAAGCCTTCGGGATCTTCCGCCATGTATTGATCCAGGTAACCGATGCCGTCCAGAACGATGGCACCACCGCTATGCCTCGGAAAATTTTCATTGGCGATACCCTTGTCCCAGCCTTTGAACACCTGCTTGCGAAATTTTACCCAGCCCGGCGTCATCCACCACACCGGTTCGCCTCCGGCCATTTCCTGGGCGATACGCCGGCGCTCCTCTTCCGTGGCGATCATGTCCATGCATTGCGTGGCCTGAATGCGACCCACCCTGGGACCCTGTTCCTTGATAATGGTCTGCATGAGCCGGGTCGGTTCGTTGACATTGACGTAACAGAATTTTCCGCCGTAAACCACCAGGACTTTTTCAGCCTTCTGCTTGGCTTTGTCGATCATGTTGACCAGCTGGCGTTCCAGTTCCGGAATGTCCTGGTGCAGCCCCGGCGTGGTGTAATAGAGGTGGTTCGTGTCCAGGAACCCTTCTTTTTTCAGATGATTCAGCTCCAGGCTCATCGTCCCGCAGGACACGATGGCGACATTGGCAAAAGAGATCTTTTCCATGTTCATGGATGCCTCCTTTTAATGGGTTCCGGTCGTTCAGCTCAGCGCTGTTTTAGATCAAGGTAAAAGCAAGATTGGTGCCAGAAATGGAATGACGGTCGGTTCAGTACTAACATGCCCCTTCTTTACTTGCCGTTGAGATTGAAGCGCTTCATTTGGCTCCACACACTCGTCCTGGAGATCCCCAGAATCCTGGCTGCCTCAGATTGGTTCCCCTTTGCACGGTTCAGCGCATCGACCAGGCGCTGTTTCTTGATGTCGTCCAGGCTTTGTGCCGGCTCGGCTGCCAGTTCGACCGGGTTGACATCCCGGCTGCCGTCGAATGGAAAGTGTTCGGGCAGGAGGGTTGGACCGTTGCAGGATACAAAAGCGTACTCGAAGGCGCTCTTAAGCTCGCGCACGTTTCCCGGCCATCTATACTGCATCAGGGACTCGAGGGCCGTCTTGGATATTTTTTCGATTTTTTTACCGCTTTTCATCTGCATTCTTCTAAAAAAAGTGTCCGCCAGGATGGGAATGTCGCCGAACCGTTCCCGTAGCGGGGGGACGTGGATGGGAATGACATTGATGCGGTAATAAAAGTCCTCACGGTAGGCGCCTTGTTCCACCAACTGACTCAAATTGCGACTGGTGGCTGAAATGATACGGGTGTCGATGTGAATGGGCCGGTTGTCGCCGACACGCTCCACCACCTTTTCCTCCAGCACCCGCAGCAGCTTGATCTGGGTGGACAGCGGCAGGTCCCCGATTTCATCAAGAAAAAGGTCGCCCCCCTGGGCCGCTTCAAAACGACCCTTACGGGTTTTATGCGCGCCGGTAAAAGCCCCTTTGACGTGGCCGAACAATTCACTCTCCAAAAGGGACTCGTTCAGGGCGGCGCAATTGACCTTGATATAGGCTGCATCCTTGCGATTTCCACTGTTATGGATGGCTTTGGCCACCAGTTCTTTTCCCGTGCCGCTTTCGCCGAAAATAATCACCGGTGCATCCGAGCGGGCAGCATTGGTAATCAGATCGAAGACCCGCTGCATGGCGGCCGACGACCCGACCATGCCGTGAAAGCGGTCTTCTGCCTTCAGCTCGCGTCTGAATTTTTCGATCTGGACCTCCTTGTCCATGAGATCGGTTATATCGGTCATGGTTTCGACGGCGCCGGCCACGTTGCCTTCCGCGTCAAGCAGCACCGACGCATTTTTCACGACATGAACATACCGGTCGTCTTTGCGCTTTATTACGCAGGTCTGCTTGCGCAGTTTTTCTTTTTGGAACAACAGGCACCAGTGGTGGCCTTTGTTATTGCGGGCGATTTTACAGGTGTTGCAGTTCAGGATAGAGCAGGATGCCCCGATGATCTCATTGCGGATATAGCCGGTAATATTTTCGAAGGCGCGGTTGACCGAGACAATCACGCCATCGGTGTTTACAATCATCACGCCATCCTGAATCGTGTCGACAACGGTTTTCCAGTATGAATCGAGTTCTTTTTCAAACATGGCATCCTCCATATGTTAGAAAAGTGAACATGCGAATTGTTCAATAAGTTAACACACGAACAACCGATGAACAAGTTCAAAGCAACAAATTGGGCGCTTCGCAGGCATTTTTGTTGCCGCACTGTTTTTTATTTAGATATATTTCAATCAGTTGTCTTTAGACTGTGTCCAGTTGGAAAAACATGGCATCCGCATTGCTTTATACATTGAAAAAGAGAAGCTGAGACCATGCAGATTGATTTAAGAAACTGGATAATGCCGTTTTCGCTTTTAAAAGGCAGCAACGCTTTCAGGTCGCTTAAGGCGGATGAAACACTCGAACTACTGTGGAGCGACACGCAGAATCTGAACGACCTGTTAAAGATCATTCCATCCGATCAATGCGAGATCGTTTCGGTGAGAGACTTATCGCCGGACAACCCGGGCATAAGCGTTCGCATGCGCAAAATGCATAATTAAATAAGGGAAAGGAGAATATCATGAGCGATGTAGATTTAAGCACGATTGAAATTGCGAGCACCGTCGATGCCAGGGGCAGCGCCTGCCCCGGCCCCCTGCTGGAGGCCAAGAAAGGGATTGGCAAGGTCAAAGTCGGTGAAATTCTGGAAATTTTTTCCAACGATTCAGGCACCCGCAAAGACATCCCCGCCTGGTCGAACAAGGTCGGCCACGCTTACCTCGGTGTGCTCGAAGCCGACGGCTATGACAAGCACTATGTCAAACGCAACAAATAACCCGTACGGTGATGTTCAGGCCGGTACTTTCACCCGGCCGCATGGTGACCACAAAGACACATAGGACGGATGCGGTTTTTTCCCCCGGGTGTCTTTGTGGTCTACCACGTCCTGAAGAGGAGGCCTTGTTCAGGAAATCCGCTGAACAAGGTGCCCGCAGGCAATTATCCATCAGCAACAGGGCAGGAGAATAATGGCAACGCAAGCAAGCAGCAAAAAAGAGGGAAAAATCCTCATCCTGGCGACCGAGAACTGTGCCTACCCCGGAGCCAACTCGGTGGGCCAGGCACACTCGAGTTATCCCGCCAACACCTATATCATGCGCGTTCGAGCGCCGGTGTTGTTTCCGGAACGGTTTTATCTGGACTGTTTTAAAAAGGGCATTGCCGCCATCATCATCATGTCCTGTGGCGAAGAATGCCCCTATGAAGGCGCCTATCATGCCCTCGCGAAAAGAATCGACCGCGTCTATGCCATGATGAAGGAGCAGGGGCTGGATATCCGGCGCCTGCGCCTGACGGCAATCTGCACGGTGTGCAACCGGGCTTTTCTAAAGGAAGTCAACGAGATGAACGCGCTTATCCAGGAGATCGGGCTGCCTGAATTTGAGAAAGCCGCCTAATTTTAAAAAGCGTGTTGTCGGATCAGGAGAGATGCATGCAACCCAACCAAGAAATGGAATTTGACGCCATAACGATAGGGGGCGGTATTGCAGGACTTCAATCCGCCCTGGACCTGGCCGATCAGGGCTACAAAGTGGCGGTAATCGAGAAAGATGCCACCATCGGGGGCAAGATGATTCGCCTTTCCAAGGTATTCCCAACCTTGGATTGTGCCAGTTGCATCACGACCCCCAAGATGGCAGCAGCCGCACATCATGAAAATATAACCATTTTTACCTGTTGTGAGTTGAAAAGCCTCGATCGCGAAGGGGAGAAGCTTCTTGTCCGGGTAACCCAGATGCCCCGCTATGTCGACCCTGACAAGTGCATCGGTTGTCGCCAATGTGAATATGGCTGTCCGGTCTATGTCGCGGATGACGAACAGGGGGGGTTCAACATGCGCAAGGCCATCCGGATTCCCTTCTCCAACGCCATCCCCCAGGTCGCTCTTTTGGATATGGACAACTGTTCCCTCTGCGGCAAGTGCGATCGGGTCTGCCCAACGGACGCGGTCAACTACCTCGATCAGCCTGTTGATTTCGTTATCAAGTCCCAGAGCGCCGTTCTTACCACCGGTTTCGATTTGACCCCGGCGGAACAAAAGAAAGAGTATGGCGGCGGCCAGATTCAAAATGTGATCACTTCCATGCAGATGGAACGGTTGCTGGCGCCCCACGGTCCCTACATGCGGGTCCTGCGGCCATCCGACGGCAAGGAACCGGACTCCATTGCCTACATTCAGTGTGCGGGATCACGCGACAAGAGCATCGGGATTCCCTATTGCTCCAGGGTTTGCTGCATGTATGCCATCAAACAGGGCATGCTGCTTTCCGGGGCGCTCCCGCTGGCGGATATTACCATTTACTACATGGATATTCGTGCCTTCGGCAAAGGCTATGAACAGTTTTTCCAGAATGCCAAGGCCATGGGCATCGAGTTCGTGAAAGGCAAGGTGGCCAAGATCACCCAGGGTGAGAATCAGAATGTCAACCTGCGCTATGAGGCCCAGGAGGACGGCGGCGGGGTGGTTACCCGCGAACACGACCTGGTGGTTCTCTCACTGGGCATGGTTCCCCAGTGGCATCCGGGGCGTGTGTGTCCGGTTTCAGTGGGTGGTGACGGATTCATCAAAAACATCATGCCCAGGATGGCACCTGCGCTTACGGATCTGGAGGGGGTGTTCACGGCGGGGGTGGCCTCGGGTCCCAAAGACATCGTGGACACCATTGCCGAGGCCGGCGCCGCTGCCATGGAGGCATCGAAATACATGCGGGCTCAAAGCAGCTCATTCGAAAAGGTAGCCTAGAAACATAAATCAGCCTCGTACGGGCGGTTGTCGGCTGCAAGGCAGTTGTGTCGGCCAACAATCGGGAAAAACCATTGGATGTAAAGCCATGACGGACAAAGAGACGGATAAAGAAAAAGAGAGCCAGGACAAAAAAGTCGGCGTGTACATTTGCCACTGTGGCGGGAATATTTCAGACCATGTGGATGTAGAGGCAGTGGCCGAGAAGGTGAAAAAGCTCCCAGGTGTCGCCAAGGTCCATACCAATACCTTCATGTGCTCGGATCCGGGGCAGGAGCTTATCCAGAAAGACATCAAGGAGGGCTCCATCGACCGGGTGGTCGTGGCATCGTGTGCCCCCAGCCTTCACGAGCTCACCTTTCGAGGAGCCATAAAACGGGCGAATTTTAACCCCTACCTCTACGAACATGCCAATATAAGGGAACAGGTCAGCTGGGTTCATCACGGAGAAAAGGCCACGGAAAAGGCCGCCTCTCTGGTGGCGGCGGCCGTGGCCAAAACAAAACAATTGACACCCCTGGAACCCATCAGGGTGGATGCCCGGCGCCACGCAACGGTCATCGGTGGCGGAATAGCCGGTATGCGCGCGGCCATTGACCTGGCCGAGAAAGGGCTCAAGGTAGCCCTCATCGAAAAATCACCCTTTTTAGGCGGCCGGACGGCCAAACTCGACACCCTTTTTCCCACGGGGGAAAAGGCGGCCGACCTGGTTCGGGCCTTTGCAGATAAAATCGAAGCATCGGCCGCTATTAGCGTGCACACCTGCGCGCAAATCGTTGAATTCCAGGGGTATGTGGGCAACTTCAACTTGACCGTCAAGCAGGCGCCACCGGTCGTGGAAGATGAAGGCGCGGCCAAGATTATCACGGCGGCGGCCAGTGCCGGACCCGGTGACTACGTTCCCTTCGCGGGGTATTTCCCGGAGCCTGTCCCCACGGACGCCAGGACCACTGCCGTGGAGACCGGGGCGGTCGTATTCGCCACCGGCTTCCATACCTATACGCCCGGCGACGGCGAGTTCGGTTATCTCAAACACCGGCAGGTGATGACGCTTCCCGAGTTGATAGAGGAGATGGCCAAGAGCGAGGCAGAGGGCAAGTACCTGCAGATCGACGGCAACACGGTTCGTAGCGTCGCCCTGATTCACTGCGTGGGCAGTCGGCAGATACCCGGCATTCACGAGCCGGATGCAGACGGTAACCTGAACGAATACTGCTCGCGGACGTGCTGTACGGCCACGCTCCAGGCGGCCGCTGAGATCAAAAAGCACCATCCGGCAACGCAGGTGTTCGAGTTTTACCGGGACATTCGTACCTATGGGCGCGGTCAGGAAGAGATTTATGAGGAGGCTTCCAACCGCAATGTTTTGTTCTTTCGTTACGAGCCCGAGGACCCGCCGGTGGTCGAAAGGGCTAATCACCGTTCGCATCCGCTGCAGATCAGAGTCAAGGACACATTGACGTTCGGGGAGGAGGTCATCGCACCGGTCGATCTGGTTGTGCTTTCCGTGGGGATGGAGGCCGGCAACATTAAACAACTGGTGGAGATGATGAAGCTTCCGGTGGGTGCCGATCGGTTCCTGCAGGAAGTCCATCCCAAGCTGCGGCCCGTGGAACTGGCCAACACCGGAATCCTGCTGGCCGGCACCTGCCAGGCGCCCATGGATATCGGCGAGGCCTGCGCGGCCGCGCAGGCAGCGGCTGCAAAGGCAGCCACGCTGCTGGATAGGGGATATGCGGAGCTGGATCCGTTTGTAGCCAGTGTGGATGAGGGGCGGTGCCAGGGGCATGGTGAATGCCGGGAGGTGTGCCCCGTTGAAGGGACGATTGTTCTGGAAGCGGGAGGGCCCGACGGTGAAGCAAAGAGAGCCCGGGTCAACGCGGCCTTGTGCACTGGATGCGGTATCTGTGTAGCCGCTTGCCCGGAAAACGCCATCAATGTCAAGGGCTGGACCCTGCAACAATACGAGGCGATGGTGGATGCCATCGTGGCCGCTTAGGGGAGCGTATCATGGGAAACAAAGAAGCACTTAAAAAGCTCCGGCAGGAAAGATCGGTCTCCGTCGCCGGAGCCAAAGAGCGCATTAAAACGCAAAATAAGCTGATCAAGAAAATAAAGGAACAGATAAAAGACGAAGGACGAACCGTTCCCGAGATTGCCGAGGCCATAAACGCTTCGACGTCACAGGTGCTTGTTTTCGTCTCCACGCTGAAAAAATACGGCGAAGTCGTGGAGGATGCCAAGGACGGCGACTATTTCAAGTATCGGATCGCCGATTGACAGAAAAAGAGGAGAGGATCCATGGGTTCGATAGTCAATCCGGATTTGTTGATTAATTTAAAAAAATTTGGCGTTGAAGACGCTTCGGCCTGTTTCAACTGCGGGAACTGCACGGCGGTCTGCGAGCTTTCCACCGAATCGACCCCGTTCCCCCGCAAGGTTATCCGTTATCTGCAATTGGGCCTGACCGACAAACTGGCCCAGAGCCCGGAACCCTGGCTGTGCTATTACTGCGGTGACTGCACCCAGACCTGTCCACGCCAGGCCAACCCGGGAGAGGTCATGATGGGGTTGCGGCGCTATCTGACCTCCCGGTACGACTGGACCGGCATCTCACGTCTTTTTTATACATCCAAGGTCTTTGAAGTCATGTCCATCCTGGTGGTGGCAGCCATGGTCGGACTGGGGTTTTATTTTTTTCACGGCCCCATGCTGACCGACCGGGTCGCCTTGAATGTGTTTGCCCCCAACACCACCATTGAAATCCTCGACATCATCATGCTGGTCGTGCTTTCCTTTTTCCTGCTCAGCAACGCCTACCGTTTGTTCAAGGGAGTGATGGGCGATCCGGCCCAGTATCCCGAACTGAGTTTTTCGGAAAAGCAGCAGTTCTCGAACCGCTTGCTCCGGGGCGTTCCCATTCCCATCTACATCAGGGAGTTCAAAGAGTTCGTTGTCCAATTTATGACCCAGAGGAAGTTTGCTTCCTGCGGCACGCCATCGCAGCGTATGCAGTGGATCGTTCACCTTCTGATCATGACCGGATATTCCATCGTATTTTTGCTGGTGGTGGTGGGCATCCGCTGGTTTCAGCGGGATGAGATCTATGCCATCTGGCACCCCATACGGCTGCTTGGGTACTACTCCACCTTCGCTATTTTATACGGGGTCACCTACGCCATCATCGGCCGCATCAAGAAGAGCAAGACCGTTTACGAAAATTCCCACTCGTCAGACTGGGCTTTTCTGATTCTGCTCTGGCTGACAACCTTCACCGGTATTGTCATCCACGCCACCAGACTGCTGGAGATGCCCCTGGCGACCTATTGCATGTATGTGCTCCACCTGATGATCGCCGTGCCGATGCTGGTCATCGAGGTGCCTTTCGCCAAATGGACCCATCAGCTTTATCGCCCGCTGGCGCTCTTTCTCATGCGGGTGAAACAACGCGCCATGCAAGCTTAGCAGATGAAGCTGGCATGCCGCTCAATTTTTAAGGACAAAGAAAAAAGGAAATCAAAATGACCGAAAAACAAGAAAAGATCATGTACATTTGCACCCACGCAGGCGAGAACCCCGAGAAGGCGGCCATGCCCTTCGCCATGGCCAATGCGGCCCTGGCCATGGATATTGAAGCGACCGTCTGTCTCCAGGGCAACGGCGTCTTTCTGGGCCAGAAAGGATATGCCCGTCATCTTCCCAAACCGGGTGGATTCCCGCCCGTCGATGAGCTTATGGCGTCGTTCAAAGAACTGGGAGGCAGGCTTCTGGTGTGCGTGCCGTGCATAAAAGAGCGCAACATCGATGAGGCCGAACTCGTAGAAGGCTCCCAGACGACGGCCGCCGGTAAACTGAACCTGGAAGCCATGGAAGCCGATGCCGTATTCGTCTACTAATCACCTATAGTGGTTGCCAGGAAAACGTTCCGCATAGGGCCCATGGCTGTCCCTGATATTTTCAAGGCGGCATATCGAAAGGATACCTTTTTTGTGCCCATCGGATTGATGATGAATGATAACACCCGAACGCTGCAAAGAGAGATAAAAAAAGAGAATTCGCTTTGTGGTGCCCCGCTGCAGGGGAATTTTCAACCGGCTCGCCCGGGGAGGAGCACGTGATGAACGATTCGATTTCATCAAGCCAGCCAAGACGTATAACCGACCTGACCGAACTCGCCCATAAAGGGGCAAGGGTCGAGTGCCGTCCCGTATTTGAGATTCTGCCGGTCGATTTCCATCATCGGGACAACCAATTCATGGCCTACATCTTTTTGGCCCGTTACGTAGGTTCGGTGGATGGAGAGGCCTTTACGTTTCGAAAGTGCTATGCCAAAGGTTGCCCGCACAATTTATGCATGCACGTGTCGCAGGCAGTGATGATCGCCAACCGGTACTTGCAAAGGGATTATCATCGCCTCAAAGCGGCCGGCATAGCGGTAGGCGACCACCTGTTCACTTTGGAAAGCATGGTTGTCAAGTACGACGAGCTGCAGGACGGGGGCGGCCCGATCATGACCATTCACGATTACATCAACCTTGCCAGGGAAGGCAACCCGGTGTCGGTAGAGGTTGTTTTGGAACAGGTCTCCGCGGTGGAGCATTTTGCCCATGAGGACAATGCCCAGACCTTTCTGAACGGGAATTTCAAGATAAGCGCCCTCGGTGGCACCGGCAGCTACCAACGCTGTTTCAGCTGCTACCCAACCGACAGTGAAAGCGAGGAAAAAGCGCACGCCATTCACGTGGCCAACGCCCGCCTGCAGCTGCTTTACGAGGAGCTCGACCAGGCTGCGATTCAACACACCAGACTGTTTTTCAATCAATAAGGAGAAAGTGTATGCATGCAACCATACAGAAACCGATCGACGAGATTGTCAGCTTTATCAAACCCGGTGAAAAGGTGTTCGTCGTAGGGTGCAACAACTGCGCCTGGAAATGCCACTCCGGGGGCGAGGACGAAACCAAGGCCATGGCCGCGAGGCTGGAAAGACGAGGTGTCGATGTCGTCGGGTACACGGTGCCCGGCCCCCAGGGAATGAGCCTTTGCAAGCTGGACCATACGCGCAAGGTCCTGCAGGAAGATTATGTCGACGAGACAAAAAAGGCCGATTCTTTTCTGGTGCTGGGCTGCGGGCAGGGCGTTCACACGGTTATCGATGCTACGGACGGCGGTATGATCCACCCGGGATGCGATACCATTTTTGGTGGTGAAACCGTGTCCGAGGACACCATCAGCGAATACTGCTCCCTTTGCGGTGAATGCGTGATCGAGTTTACCGGCGGGCTGTGCCCCATGACGCTTTGCTCGAAGCAACTGCTCAACGGCCCCTGCGGTGGCGCTGAAAACGGCTACTGCGAGGTGGACAAGGAGCGGCCCTGCGGCTGGGTGCTCATCTATGAACGCCTCAAGAAACTGGACCGCCTGGAGATGCTCGACCCCTATCAGCCGCCCAAAAACAACGCCAAATGGAGTCGGCCGCGGACGCTCAAGGTCAGCCCGACCGAAGCGACCTTCTGCAGCCAGGCGGGTGAGGTGACTGTCAGCAATCAGGATTAACTATTCCCATAATCGCCCGGGGTATAGAAGCGCATACCACACAGGAGAATGCATCAATGAAGATAACCGATCTATTTGAAAAAGGCGAATTTGTCGTTACCGGCGAGGTGGGCCCGATCAAGGGCGCGGTGTCCAGAAACAAAAGAATCGATCCGACCTGCGCAAAAGAGGCCTACCAGCTTCAGGACCACGTTCACGCCATCAATGTCACCGACAACCAATCGGCCGTTATGCGGCTCGGTTCCCTGGCCGCCAGCGTACGCCTCAAAGAGAGGGGCATCGAGCCGATCTACCAGTTGACCTGCCGCGACCGCAACCGCATCGCCCTGCAGAGCGACATTCTGACGGCCTACTCGCTGGGAATCGACAATGTGCTGCTGCTAACCGGCGACCACATCCAACTGGGGGACCATAAGGAAGCCAAACCGGTATTTGATCTCGATTCGGTCCAACTGATAAAAATGGCCATCGGTTTGAGCGAGGGGCGCGACATTACGGGGAATCCCATCGAAAATCCGCCCGATTTGGCCTACGGCGCCGTCGTCAACCCCAATTTCGAGCCTTTGGAGCTCCAGTTGATGAAGATGAAAAAGAAAGTGGATGCAGGCGCTGAATTTTTTCAAACGCAGGCTGTTTATGACGATGCCGTGGTCGATCGCTTCGTTGAACAGGCCGAGAAGCTCAACTGTCCCGTTCAAATGGGCGTCGTCGTGTTAAAGTCCCCTCAAATGGGAAATTTCATGAATAAGAACGTTTCCGGTATTACCGTTCCAGAGAATTGGATCGAAGAGATCGGGTCGGTCGACAGGGCCGACAGAAAGAAAAAGGCCGCCGAAATGATGGGTCGTTTTATCAAAAAGCACAAACACAAGTTCCAAGGCGTGCACATCATGCCCCTGGGATGGACGGATGTGGTGCCGCAAATTATTTCCCAAGCTGAAATTGACGCCGTTTAAATTTGAATTCCCCGCTGCTTGCCGCGCGGGATGAATTCAAATTTATAGATAAGGATCCATTTATTTGCGGAAGAGCGATACCGGAATCCGAAGGATTTCGGCAAAATTCCGTAATACCCTGCAGCTTGCTGCAGGGATAGGAATTTTGGCCCGCCAAACTAACGGCGGATAAATCTTTCGAATAGGAGCGACGTAGTCGCGTTTCATAAAATCGTGGAACACGATTTTATTTAGAATTCTTTTTGGGCCGTGCGTTCGATGATCTCCTGCTGGTGGTACTTGTCCAGGTCCACGAAGTAGTCGCTGTAGCCGGCCACGCGCACCAGGAGGTCGGTGTAGTCTTCGGGAACGGCCTGGGCCTTTTTCAGGGTTTCCGTGTCCACGATGTTGAACTGGATGTGGTGACCGTTAAGCCTGAAGTAGGTGCGGATGAGATGCACCAGCTTGTCCAGATCCGTTTCGGTTTTGAGAACGTCCGGCAGGAAACGCTGGTTTAAAAGGGTGCCGCCGGATTTGATCTGGTCCATTTTTCCCAGGGATTTTACCACGGCCGTAGGCCCGTTGCGGTCGGCGCCGTGGGACGGCGACGTACCGTCGGAGATGGGCATCCCTGCAAGGCGTCCGTTGGGCGTGGCCCCCAGCATCCTGCCGAAGTAGATGTGACAGGTGGTGGAGAGCATGTTCAGGTGATACCCACTTCCCTTGGTGTTGGGTTTTCCGTCGATGGCGTCGAAAAGGGAGGCGTAAACCCGCTGCATCAGGTTGTCGGCGTAGTCATCGTCATTACCGAAAAAGGGGGTCTTGTTCCAGAGCTTGAGACGCAGGGCCTCTTCGTTTTTAAAGTCGGCTTTCAAACCTTCGAGCAGCGTTGCCATGCTGATGGTCTGTTCCTCGAAAACGTGCTTTTTCAAGGCCGACAGGCTGTCGGTGATGGTGCCGATGCCGCAGCACTGGATGTAATTGGTGTTGTAGCGCGGCCCACCGTCGTAATAGTCCCGTCCCTTTTTGATGCAGTCCTGGATGACCACGGACAGAAAGGGCGCCGGGGCATGTTCGGCGAACATCCGCTCTATGTAGTTGTTGACGCGTATTTTCAGATCGACGACGTGGTTAAGCTGCGTGACGAAGGCCTGATAAAGCGTATCGAAGCTGTCAAAGGTCAGCGGATTCCCGGTTGCTGGCCCCAGGCGTTCACCCGACAGGGGGTCGATGCCGTTGTTCAGCGCCAGCTCGAGAACTTTCGGCACGTTCAGGTAGCCCGTCAGGATGTAAGCTTCCTTGCCGAAGGCGCCGGTTTCTATGCAACCGCTGCATCCTCCCTCCCTTGCGTCCTCGATACTTTTTCCCACCCGGAGCTGTTCCATGATCACTTCATCGGCATTGAACACGGAAGGGTACCCGTAGCCTTTGCGGATGACCCGGCAGGCGGCCTTGAGGAAACGGTTTGGTGTTTTGTCGCTGATCTGCACATTGCTCTGGGGCTGGAGCAGGTGGAGTTCGTCGATCACCTCCAGGATGATGTAGGACAGCTTGTTGACCGCGTCCGTGCCATCGGGCTTAAGTCCCCCCAGGTTTATGTTGGTGAAATCGTTGTAGGTACCGCTTTCCTTGGCCGTTACCCCGACCTTGGGCGGTGCCGGGTGGTTGTTGACCTTGATCCACAGGCAGCTGATCAGTTCCTTGGCGCGCTCCCTGTCGAGCGTGCCGTCGTCGCGGTCCTTTTGATAGAACGGCATGAGGTGCTGGTCCAGGCGCCCGGGATTCATGGCGTCCCAGCCGTTGAGTTCCGTGATGGTGCCCAGGTGGACGAACCAGTACATCTGGATGGCTTCCCAAAGGTTCTCCGGCGCATGGGCCGGCACACGGCGGCAGACGGCGGCGATGGCCTCGAGTTCCTTTTTGCGCTCAGGGTCCTCTTCCCGTGCTGCCATGGACAGCGCCAGGTCGGCATGCCGCTCGGCGAACAGAATGGCCGCATCGCAGGCGATCTCCATGGCCTTCAGGTTTTCCGCCTTTTGGGTGGCCGTTCTGTCGGCAAGGTAATCCAGCGCTTCGACGGCCAGGGCGATCTCCTTTTTAAAATCGAGCATGCCCTTTCTGTAAATGGTTCCGTCCAGGGTGGTGTGGCCGGCCGCACGTTGTTCCATGAACTCGGTGAAAAGCCCCGCCCGGTAGGCTTTTTCCCAGATGGCGGGTACGTGGCCGAAGACCCTGTCCCGCATGCTTCTTCCCTTCCAGAAGGGAACGACCTCCCTGTCATAACGATCGGTCTCCTCGTCGGAAATGCGAAAACGGGTCATGGGCCGTTCGTTGAGTATGCGCAAATCTTCAGCCGAGTGGCAGGTCAGTTCCGGAAAGGTTGAAACGGCCTTGGGAAAGGGGCCCCGTTCGCCCACGATCAGTTCGTCTTTGCCGATGTAGATGGTTTTTTTGGCGCAGAGCTCCCTGAAGACCAGGGCGCGCATCACGGGCGTCGAGTGTTTGCCCAGGTTGTCTTTGTAAAATTCGGTTTCTATCAGCGCCCTTTCGATGGAGATGCTGGGCACGGCTTCGAAGCTTTCCTTGCGGAGTCGCTGGATACGTGCATTCATTATGGTCAACCTCCCACTTCGACCGTCAGTCCCGCGGCCCTGAACCGCTGCTCGATAACCCGGACGCTTTCGGTTGAGGGCGGCCTGACGTCATCGAGGTCATAGATCATCGAGAATGTTGTATACTTGCGTTTTTGAAAGTCGTGATACGGTAAAATATGCACCATTGGCACCCGTGGCAAGTGGCTCAGATGGGCAATGAATGCGTCGATGTCATCGTCGCGGTCATTGATGCCGGGAATCAGAGGGATGCGGACGCCGATCCGGATGCCGTACCGGGAGAGGGCATCGAGATTTTTCAGGATCAATGCATTGGATACGCCGGTGTAACGCCGGTGCTTGGCCGGGTCCATGCATTTCAGATCGTACAGAAAAAGGTCGGTGTGCCGTGCGATCTGCATCAGGGTGTCCGTGTCCGCATATCCCGTGGTGTCAACGGCCCGGTGAATCTCCTCGCGGCCGCAGGCTTGAAGCAGCGCCAGAAGAAATTCGGGCTGCATCAACGGTTCGCCGCCGGAAAAGGTGGCCCCGCCGCCGGACGTGTCGAAAAAAGGGACATCTTTTTTGATGATGTCGAGCACTTCCCGGACGCTTGCTATTTTCCCCACGAGTTCGCGGGCATCCGCCGGGCAGGCTTTGGAACAAGCGCCGCAATGCCGACAGCGCGTCTCGTCCGTGCGGACGCCCTCCGGGGTGAGGGCAAGCGCCTTTTCCGGACAGGCGTCGATGCATTCCCCGCACCCGATGCAGCGGTCTTGCCGGTAGGCCACTTGCGGTACCCTGTCGAGGCCCTCGGGGTTGTGGCACCAGGGGCATCTCAACGGACAACCCTTGAAGAAGACGGTCGTCCGGATGCCGGGACCGTCGTGGATGGCGTAGCGTTTGATGTCGAAGATGATGCCGGTCTGCATGGGTTGGGTGTTACCGCTTCTTTCATTAGAAACCGTCTGCTGCATTTAAGAACAGTATTCGGGTCCCAGAACTTGTGATATAAAACACCATCCGTGCTGATACATGTTTCTAATGTGTAGGGTCAGGAATCACCGGAGGCCGGCCTGGTGATTTCGCGATGGAATGGGAGGCCTTTGATCCTGGTTCTCCGAATTTCGTTTTCCTCTTCGAATGCCGCGACGATTTTTTCCAAGACGTCGTCGATTCCGGAAACCGCGATGACCGGCCGCACATGGTGAACCGTGCGCCGACGCTCTCCCGCCACCTGTACGACCTGAACGCTGAGCATGCCCAACAGGGTGTAGGTGCCGTCGGAGGCCGCCAGCAGGTTCATCATATCCGGTGAACACCTGAGATTGTTGATGAAAATGTCCAGAGGATTGCGCGTCCAGCGCTTGTCGAAGACGAGCCGGCTCAATTTGCGCCGGTAGCCTTCCAGTCGCCACTTATCGGCCCTGTGATTGTTGATCACCGCTATGGCGGAAAACTCGGCGGTGCGGTTTTCCGTCTTGATAACCTGGCGATTGAACCCCAGGTAGCGCAGGTTTTCGGTTCTTTCCGGCATTCCGCTCAAGATCAGGATTTCGACCAGCCTGGCTTTGTTCACGACAACCTTCTGGTTTAAAGTCGAAATGAGATCATTTATCAGGTCATGAGACATGTGCGGAATCCTCCCGGGCAAACGCTCCTTGAAACCGTGTTTAACGTTGGGGTAAAATCTACACAATAGCGGTTGCCACGCTACGAGAAAAATGGTTTTCTCTTAGAAAGAGAGCTTGCGTGGAACGTCAATCCGGGCCCGAAGAGATTGGTGACAACCGATATAAGCGTACCCTATATAACAAAATGAAACATTTATCTACATCTGAAAGGAGAAAGGTATATGAAACCGAGAAGGTCCATACTTTCGGTTCCCGGCCATGTTCAGAAAATGCACGCCAAGGCGCTTGACAGCAGCGCGGATGTCGTCATGCTGGATATGGAGGACAGCGTGCCGCTGGATGCCAAGGAAGCGGCACGGGCGCAGGTAGTGGACTCGCTGCTTTCCATGGCATGGGGGGATAAAACCGTGGCCGTCAGAATAAACGGGCTCGATACGGGCTACGGGTACCAGGACATTCTGGCGGTCGCCGAGGCGGCTGGGGGCGTGGTCGACACCATCGTGGTCCCCAAGGTGGACCATCCCCGGGATATCCATTGCGTGAGCCGGCTGCTGGACGGCATCGAGATGAATCGAGGCATCGAAGCGCCTATCGGCATCGAAGCTTCCATCGAGAGCGCCGCGGGCCTGGAGCAGGTGTCCCGGACCGCCTGTGCTTCCAGGCGGCTCAAAACCCTGATTTTCGGGATTGCCGACTATTCGGCCTCCATCGGTGCAAGGCTGGTTTCCATTTCCGGTCACGGAGAAAAGGAGGACGAGATCTATCCGGGCCACCGCTGGCATTTCCCACTGAGCCGGGTTGTTATGGCGTCCAAGGCGCACGGTCTCATGGCCATCGATGCGCCCTATGGCAATTTCAAGGACATCGAGGGCCTTAAGAAGTCTGCGGCCATGGCGGCCGCCCTGGGATTCAACGGCAAATGGGTCATCCATCCCGGGCAGATCGACGCGGTGAACGCGGTTTTCTCCCCGTCCGCCGAGGATCTGTCCAGGGCCGAAAGGGTGATCAAGGCCCATGAAGAAGCCGTTCGGGCCGGCCGGGGGGCGGTGGCTGTAGACGGCCGCATGGTGGATAACGCCACCATCCGCCTGGCAAGACAGCTCTGGGAACAGGCCCGGTATTTGAAGCTGAGAAGATGACCGGCGGCTTTGTGCCCGAATTGGCGCTGTTTGCAGAAAACCGAAGCGCCTAGCGGTCCGCGGAAAAAAGGGAACTGGTTGAAGGGGATATCATGCGATGGTACTTTCCGCTAAAAAATACTGGCCGACGAATCAATCCCAAGCGGTGCCATAATCATTTTTTTCTTTTACCAGATCTACCATCAGGGATGTTTCCGTTGCGAGCACGCCATCTATTGTACTGATTTTATTGACATCAAATTAAGACTGCGATACACGATATGGGGGAACTTCATAGCAGATGATAAGGAGCGATCTTGATTAAGGATACTGGAAAAAAGACCCCGCCCCCTGCTGAATCTTTGGAAAAGGCGATTACTGCCGAGGGGGTCACCAAAGCGTTCGGAAGCGGCAAAGACAAAATCCTGGCCTTGAACGATGTTACCGTGGCTATAGAGGAAAATGAGTTTTTTACCCTGCTGGGGCCCTCCGGCTGCGGCAAAACAACCTTGCTGCGCCTGATTGCCGGCTTCGACCATCCGACGGCAGGCATCATCAAGCTTCACGGAAAAGACATTTCACACCTGCCGCCTTATCATCGCTCCATTAATACCGTATTTCAAAGCTATGCCCTGTTTCCACACATGACCGTCTCCCAGAACATCTCTTTCGGGCTGGAGATGCTGGGAAAACCGAAAGGGCACATCAAGAAAACGGTTCATGAAATGCTGGCCATGGTAAAAATGGAGGATCTGCGCCATCGCCGCACCGACCAGATATCCGGCGGACAGCAGCAGCGTGTGGCCCTGGCCAGGGCCCTGGCCCCCAAACCGGAGGTGCTGCTGCTGGACGAGCCCTTGGCGGCGCTTGACTACAAGCTGCGCAAGGAGATGCAGATCGAACTGAAGCGCCTGCAGAGCGAAACCGGCATCACCTTCATTTTCGTCACCCACGACCAGGAAGAAGCGCTGACCATGTCCGACCGCATCGCGGTGATGGAGGCCGGTCGTATTTTGCAGGTGGGCACACCGCGTCAGATTTACAATCATCCCGTGGAGCGTTTCGTGGCCGACTTCATCGGCAGCACCAATTTTCTGTCCGCCCGGGTGGTTTCCGCCAATGGAGGAGAAGCCCTGCTGAAGCTCGCTTCGGGGAAGGAGGTCTCCATTTCGTTGCCCGAAGGCATGCTGCCGGAAGACACGGTGACGGCCGTGGTCCGACCGGAATATGCACGCATCCACATGGAAAGCGAAACGGCGGGGGACTTGAACGGAATACTTGAAAACATCGTGTATGTCGGTACGGATACGCACTATCACGTCCGCCTACCGGACGAAAGTGTGTTTGTGACCCGCCACCAGAACCAGCGGGAAGATACGGAGAGTTTTCAGGTCGGTCAGCCGGTGGGTATTGTATTCAAATCGAACGCCGTGCAGGTGTTGAGGGACTGATGGCAGCAAACGACGACATGGTTTCCAATTTGGAGGCGGAAGCGCAAAGAAGGAGCACCCGCAGGAGTTGGCTGCTCAGCATGCCCGCCCTTATCGTTCTTTTTTTTGCGGCATCAGGTCCGCTTTTAATCGTAGTCGTTTATTCGTTTCTCGCCGGTGGCGAATACGGCGGCATCGTCTGGAAATTTTCTCCGGATGCCTGGTTCAATGTGGTTTTTGTGAGAGACATATTCGACGGCACGCTCGGGCTGGCGGATGCCCACCTGCGTATCTTGTGGCGGTCGGTCAAGCTCTCTACGCTGACGACGGCGATCACTTTGGCGATCGGGTTTCCCACGGCTTATTTCATTGCCACACGACCGCGGACATCCCGCAATATCTGGCTGTTTCTGGTCACGATTCCCTTCTGGACCAACCTGTTGATTCGCACTTTCGCGATTCTGGAGGTGATTCGCAATCGGGGCCTTGTCAACACGATACTCATGAAGTCAGGGATCATCGACAGCCCCATCCAGATGATGTTCACCGATTTTGCCATCATGGTGGGGATGGCTTACGTGTACCTGCCGCTGATGGTGCTGCCCCTCTATGCTTCCATGGAGCGGTTGGACTTCAACCTGGTGGAGGCGGCCTACGACCTGTATGCCTCGCGGGGCAGGGTGCTCCGCCGGGTGATCATTCCGCTGGTAAAGCCCGGGATTATCGCCGGGTCCATTCTGGTGTTCATCCCTTCGCTGGGAGCCTTCGTCACTCCCCGGGTGCTCGGCGGAGGCAAGAAGATGATGCTCGGCAACCTGATTGAGCTGCAGTTTGGCGCCGGGCGTAACTGGCCCTTGGGTGCGGCGCTTTCCATCACCCTGCTGGCCATCGTGATGATCGCCCTGCTTTTCTACGTGCGTAACATGCAAAGCGATACGGATGGTCCGCGATGACGACCGCTGCCAAACAACGGAAACCATTTTCGCTGAAAAAACAACCCGGGTTCAGCTTCATTGCCATCGCCTGCTTCGTGATGCTCTACGCGCCTATTTTCGTGCTGATCGTGTATTCCTTCAACCTCGGAGAAAACATTGCCCTGTGGGAGGGCTTTTCACTGAAGTGGTATGTGTCGGCCTGGCACAACGAGGCGGTACAGGACGCCTCCATTCGATCTCTCATCCTCGCGCTGCAGGCTTCCATCTATGGGACCGTGCTGGCCACCATGGCCGCACTGGGCACTACCCGCATACGGCCTTTCAAGGGATTGACCTTTATCTACGTGATGATCAACCAGCCCTTGATGGTGCCCGAGATCGTCACCGCCGTGGCGTTGCTGACGCTTTTTGCCATCATCAAGATAGTTACCGGTATTCAGGGAATGGTGTATCTGGTGGCGGCCCATACCGCTTTCTGCATTCCGTTTGCCTATCTGCCCATCCGGGCCCGGCTGGAAAGCATGGACCTGATGCTGGAAACGGCCGCCTCCGACCTTTATGCCACGCCGTGGAAAACCTTCAAGCGGGTGACCCTGCCGCTGCTCTGGCCGGGCATCATTGCCGGCGCCATGCTGGCTTTCGTCATTTCGCTGGATGACGTGGTGATCACCGAGTTTATCAAATCGTCCGGCCAGGAGACGCTGCCCACCTACATGCTGGGGCAGCTGCGCCGCATCGTCACGCCGGAAATCAACGCCATTTCGACGGTTCTGGTTTGCATCTCCATCACCGTGTTGGGGGTGTTTTTTATTGTTGACAAAAAATTCGGCAAGTAAAGGCACTGCATCAACGACCGGCCGAGGTGCCCGGTTTGCAGTCTAAACCATTATAAAGAAAGGAGGCACGCGGTACACAGGTACATCTATTTTAACGACAGGTCTGCCGATCGCAATGTCAGCGGAGATATGGAACGGCAGCCATAAACTTTAAGCAAAGGAGTTTCATAGATGAAAAAGAAGATGCTACTCATTGTCGTCGCTGCGGCGTTTTTGGCGGTTGCGGGTACGGCCATGGCCGCTGGAGAACTGAACTTTTACAACTGGGGGGACTACACCAATCCCGACCTGGTCAAGAAATTCGAGACCAAGTATGACGTCAAGGTAATCATCACGGACTATGATTCCAATTCCACCATGCTGGCCAAGGTCAAGGCCGGCGGACACGGTTTCGACATGGTCTGCCCCTCCGCCAATTACGTGAAAATCATGGCCGATGAGGGGCTGCTTTTGGAAGCGCGCCCGGACCAAATGGAGAACTTCAAAAATGTGGCCCAGGAATGGCGCAACCCCAGTTGGGACCCGGGACGTCACTACAGTGTGCCCTGGCAGTGGGGCACGGTGGGCATCGCAGTGGACACCGAATATTATAAAGGCGACATCAACACCTCCGCCATCGTTTTCGATCCGCCCAAGGAACTGCAGGGCAAGATCAACATGCCGCCCGAAATGGGGGATGTTATGGCGCTGGCCCTTATGTATGTCGGTAGCCAGCCCTGCACCACGGACAAGGTCGCCCTGAAAAAGGCGCGGGACGTCCTGATGAACGCAAAACAGTACTGGGTGTCGTTCGATTACGGCCTGTCCGAAAAAATGCCGCGTGGAGATTACCTTGCGGCCGCTTACTGGAACGGCGCGGTGTTTCGTGCCCGTCTGGCAAAACCGTCGATCCACTTCGGCTATCCGAAAGAAGGGTATCCGGTATGGATGGACAGTGTAGCTATTCTGAAAAGTGCCAAAAACGTCGAAAACGCCAAGTTGTTCATGAACTTCATCATGGAGCCCGAAAACGCGGCCATGATTTCGAGTTTTGCACGCTATGCCAACGGCATAGCCGGTTCGGAGAAGTTCATGCCGGAAGACATGAGCAGCGCCGTGGAAATCGTCGTTCCCGACGAGTTTAAAAGTGCCGGTGTGTTTATACCGGCCTGCTCCAAAGAGGCCACTGACTACAACACGGCCATCTGGACGGAGCTGACCAAATAGCCTGCCGGAAGACGGTTATCGTTAACCGGATTATATCACACCGAAGGAGGGCCTGCGTGACAGGCCCTCCTTTTTTAAAGGAGTAAAATGGACACTTCGGTTACACTCGCCAACTGGCGCACAAGCCCCTACAGCTCCCAATCCTTTCACAACGTGGGCAAACTCGTTCCCGCCGCTCGTATCGAAGCGCCGGAAAAGCCTTGGATGCTGGACACCCGGCTGACGTCGCTGGATGCGCTCGAGGTCGTCGATCGTTTTGGCAGGGCCCGCCCGCTTCTTGACGTGCTCACAGCGACCGACACGCGTGGACTGGTGGTTCTTCACAAGGGGCGGCTGGCCACGGAATGGTATGGGGGGGGGTATGACGGGAACAGCCCGCACATTATCTTTTCGGTTAGTAAATCTCTGACCGGGGCCATGACCGGAATTCTGGTCGAGGAGGGAAAACTGGATCCGAACCGTCCCGTGGTGGCTTACATTCCGGAAGCAGAAGGCTCGGCATACGGCGACTGCACGGTGCGCCACGTGCTCGATATGACGGTCAGTTCTTCCTTCGTGGAAGAGTACGTGGACCTCTCGGGCGACTACGGGCGCTACCGGCGCGCCACTCTCTGGGAACCGCCTCTTCCCGGGGAAACGCCCGAGACCCTGCACGGTATGCTGGCCAACCTTGCGCCGTCACCGTCACCGCATGGACAGGTGTTCAGATACATGTCGCCCAATTCGGATATGCTTGGGTGGCTGGTGGAGCGTGCCAGCGGACAGGATTTTGCCTCTCTTTTTTCAGGGCTGGTCTGGAAGCCGATGGGAGCCGAGGCCGATGCCTATGTAACCGTCGATGCGGAAGGGTCGCCGCGTACGGCCGGCGGGATATGCGTTTTGCCCCGGGACTTGGCCCGTTTCGGTGAAATGATGCGTCTCGGAGGGCGGGGCATCCTGCCCGCGCGGTGGATCGAGGATATCCGCAGCAACGGCGACCGCAATGCCTGGCAAAAGGGCGATTTTGCAAAGCTGTTTCCCAAGGGGCGCTATCGCAGCAAATGGTACCAGACCGGCCATGCGTCGGGCGCCTATTGCGCCATCGGCATTCACGGTCAGTGGCTTTGGATCGACCCCACGCGGGAGGTCGTCATTGCCAAGGTTGCCGCCCAGCCGGACCCCGAAAACGACGACCTGGACCTGCTGCTGATAGACACCTTCGAGGCCATTGCCGCAGCCGTCGGTTGAAAAGGCAAACCTTCCCGCGAATAATTCGCTGGAGAATTTCTTTTCAATTGGATGATTCGCAAAGCCGAACAGCCCTCAGGCAAGGCATTTCAGACAGAAGGTGTAGTGATGATCTTTACCGCGAAGTCTGAATAACGCCGCCTGAGAGCTGTTCGGCAAAGCCCGCAGGGTGAAACGATGTGAAAATAAAATGCTTCTCAATCAATCCAAATAAAAATTTTCACATATTTTCATGAATCATTCAATTTAGCCGCATTTGGTGTACCCACAGAAATGGCAGGTCATGCAGCCTTCTTCAAAGCTGATGGTCTGCCCGCACTCCGGGCACGTTTCCCCCAACAGTGAGTGGGCATAACCGTTGTTCTTTCTGCGGCCGTTTTTCAGATACCTTTTTTCAAGCACGCGCGCGACGGCATCCGGAATGGAGAGCACCAGCCCGCCTTCCTGAAACACGGGATGCTCCCCACCGATACCCTTCAGCTGGTCGACGATTTCCTGCACTTCCACCCCGGAACGCAACGCCAGGGAGACCAGCCGGCCGATGGCCTCTGTTTTGGCAGTGGTGGAACGGCCCGATTTTCCGATGGTGGCGAACACTTCAAAAGGCTGACCGTCGAGTTCGGTCACGGTGAGGTAGAGGTTCCCCATGCCGGTTTTAATCTGGGAAGTAAATCCCTCGAGTGTTTCGGGGCGTTCCCGAACGGTTGTGGAAGGCTCCGTTTGCTTGCTGATTTTTTTAGAGAGTGAGAGCACCTGGTTCTTCTTGCTGCCGTCCCTGTAAATGGTGACGCCCTTGCATCCCAGCTCGAACGCCAGGTCATAGATGCGACGAACGTCCTCGACCGTGGCGTCGTTGGGTAGATTGACGGTTTTCGAAACCGCGTTGTCCGTGTGCTTTTGGAACGCGGCCTGCATGCGCAGATGCCATTCCGGGGTCACATCGTGGGCGGTAACAAACACCTCGCGGATATCCGCGGGTATCTCTTCGAAATCCCGGATACTTCCCTTTTTAGCGATAGCATCCATCAGGTCGGCGGAATAAAACCCCCTCTCCTTGGCGACCGTCTCGAAATAAGGATTGACCTCCATCAGCCTGTCGTTGTCCATCACATTTCTGACGAAGCTCAGAGCGAAGATCGGCTCGATGCCGCTGGAGCAGTCGGAAATGATGCTCAGGGTGCCGGTGGGAGCGATGGTCGTGGTGGTGGCATTGCGTCGGGCTCCCCCTTTTTTCCCGTAGTAAATACTTTTTTCATAATTTTTAAACGGCCCCCTTTCCTTGGCCAGCTCCCGGGAGGCATCGTGGGAGGTGTGCTGAATGAAGCCCATCACCTCATCGGCCACGGCCAGGGCCTCTTCTGAATTATAGGGGATGCCCAGGCGGAATAGCAGGTCGGCAAATCCCATGACGCCGAGGCCGATTTTGCGATTGCCCTTCACCATTTCGTCAATTTCCGCGATGGGGTAATTGGACATGTCGATGGTGTTGTCCAGAAAGCGGACGGCACTGCAGACGGTTTCCCCGAGTCCCTCGTAGTCGACAGAGGCCTTGCTTCCCGAGGTATCGACGAATTTTGCCAGGTTGATGGAACCCAGGTTGCACGCTTCCAGGGGCAGCAGGGGCTGTTCACCGCAGGGATTGGTGCTTTCGATTTCGCCCAGGCTCGGCGTTGGATTGTCACGATTCATCCTGTCCAGAAAAATAATACCGGGATCGCCGGTTTCCCACGCATGTTCAACCAGCGTGCGATAAACCTCTAACGCTCTGAGCTCGCCGGTTTTGGCCTTCTCGCACGGATCGACAAGGTCATAGGTGTCGTCCTCCTGGACCGCCTGCATGAATTCTTCGGTCAGGCCCACGGATATATTGAAGTTGTTCAGTTCGCCGTCATTTTTTTTACAGCTGATGAACTCCATGATATCCGGATGATCGATTCTTAAAATGGCCATGTTGGCACCCCTGCGGGTGCCGCCCTGCTTGACCTGTTCCGTGGCCGTGTTGAATATTTTCATGAAGGAAACAGGCCCCGAGGCTACGCCGCCGGTGGTCCCTACCCGGCTGTCTTTGGGGCGCAGACGGGAAAAAGAGAACCCGGTGCCTCCACCTGACTTGTGGATCAAAGCCGCGTTTTTCAGAGATTCGAATATTCCGTCCATACTGTCTTCCACGGGCAGGACAAAGCAGGCTGCCAGCTGACCGAGCCTTCGACCGGCATTCATTAGGGTAGGCGAGTTGGGCAGAAACTTGAGCTCCGTCATCATTTGGTAAAACGTTTCTTCCATCTTCCTGCGGTCGGCATCATCGCCATACTTCTTTTCAGCCCTGGCGATGTGACGGGATACCCGCTTGAACATCTGTTTAGGCGACTCTATCAGCCGGCCATTGGTATCCTTTTTCAGGTAGCGCCTTTTCAGTACGCTTCTGGCATTGTCCGAAAGATCCAGATCGTTCTTAACGAATATAGACGAATTCAATTTGAGTGAAGCCATGTTTTTCAGTCCGACTTCCTGCAGCCGCGCTCCGACCATTTTGTCGATGGCCGGAATGGTTATGGTTTCGAGTTTGGTGTTGGTGATCGCCTCCCGGATAAATTTGCTGATACCCAGCGCCTTGTCTTTTTCAATGCTGCTTTCCTTCACCAGCAGGTTGGAAAACAGGTTGTCGTCCCAACTATATGTGCTCAAATCGATGCGGGCATCTTCCGTAACCAGAAACTTGCGTTTTTGACCCATGTATCACTCCAGTGCGAAGGCTTAATTGTCGTATGGAAATCATCGGAAACAGGTGCCGGACCATCCAAGCCAGTATCGATGCCCTATGTTGAAAGATAAGACGGAATAAGGAGGCGGCAACTATTCCTGATGGTTATGGTTGAAAAGCGGAATCTGTCGCCTGGGCCTGTCCGACAACCAGACGGTCAGGATGACGAAAGCTGCGCCCCCCGCAAATGGGAGAAAGAATCAGAGCACGAGAAAACAACCAGCGATGTCCCAGAAAGTGCACAGCGGTCATTTGCGGGGAGACACAGACTAACGAGAATGTTCCTTTGCACACTATATGTGGTATGTCAACGAAAAAAACACACAAGACTTATTGTGCAGAAAATCTATTTCCGTGCCAATAGATCCCGATCCCGGTTTCGGGTCTCATACCAGCGGGTACCGCCCCCGGACCCTTTTGGCGGCGGCGTGTATACGGCCCAACTCGCGTTCCACATTTTCGTCCAGGGTTTCGGGCCGGTGTGAAGAAAGAATGCGGGCAACCCTTTCCCTGGCTTCCAAAGCCAGAGTGGGCCGCCCGTTATCCGACCAGTTTTCGTAACTGTCATGAACGCCGAGCTGCGGCAGGTACCACTCGCCGCTGCGTAGGGATTCGAGGGTCGATTTCTCCATGAGATAATTGCCTCCCGGACCGACCCGCTCGATAACGTCCTCCAGCCATCTGTCATCCCCCGTATCTATTCCCCTGTGCATTTGCCTGATCATGCGGACCACCTCCAGGTCTACCAGGAGCTGGTCGAAGCTCAACATCATATCGCCGCCGTAAAGGCCTGGGCCGACCAGGATATCCGGCCATTTTAAAAGCGGCAAGGCGGCATTCAGGGCTCTTTCGTAACCACCCTGGCGCGAAGGAATGAAGGCGTCGGTGCCGAAACCCGAGGCCATGACCGGGAAGCCGTAGTAAGCGGCGAGTTCGACAACAGCACCGTTCATAACGGCGTTTTCAACCCCGCCGCTGAAATAGCGGCCGGTTCTGGGGTCCATCAAGGTCAGCGCCGGGGCATACAGAAAGGGGGCCCCCGGCTCGTGGGCCTGGACGAGGCACAAGCTGGCCAGCACTTCGCAATTGCATTGGATCAGGGTGCCCAGCATGCTGGCGGGGGCGGTGGCCCCCATAAGCGCCATGGGCATGACCGCCACGGGAATATTCCAACCCTTCAGCGCCAGGTAGGCATCCGTATATTCCGCCGTGATCATTAACGGGGATTGCGGGCAGAGAAGCGTCGAATAGGGGTGCGTTTTTTTTATGGTTTCACGGTCTCCAAAAATCGTCTGCAGGATTTCCAAAAGCCAGGGGGCCTGGTCCGGCGACATGAAGGGATCCATGACATGCTTGGAAAAGTTTCGGAAAACATCGGTCGCCCCATCCACGAAGTCCGCCATGCTCTCGCCCAAGTCATGGGGGGTGACCATGCGCCAGTATATGCCGACCTCGTCCGTGAAGTCCGCCAGGCGGGTCGCCTCGAGCCAATCCCTGCGGGTGGCGGGCCTCGCTTCGGCGCTGTCCCGATCGATGACCAGGGTGCCCTCGCCGTTCAGGCAGAGGGTGTTGTTACCGGAATTGACGGCAAAGGACCATGCGCTCCGGCGCCCCCCCAGGGTAAAGCGGCGGGGCGCCGCCTTTATGGATCGTTCGACAAGGTCCTCCGGAAAGCGAACGACGTTGGCGCCCTTTCGGATAACGGCACCGGCCTGCTCCAGAATCTGCCGGCCTTTTCGCGTATCCACCCGCAGGCCGGTTTTGGCCAGCAGATGGAGGGATTTTTCGTGGATGCGCTGCAGGTCGCTTTCTGACAGTATGTCGATTCGGGTCATCACACGATCTCCTCGTGAATTTTTTCGGAGGTTGCCAGTGCCGTTTCGAGTGTCGGCACCCCTTGCCTGCCGCCGTAGTGTTCGCACGAAAGGGATGCCACCGCCACGGCAAAGCGTACGGCCCCGTGCAGGTCGAAATTACGGTCCAGGGCCAGAGCGAAAGCCCCGTGAAAATTGTCTCCGGCGCCGATGGTGTCCACGGCACGGACTTTTGGCGCGGGAACGCGGTAGAGTTTTCCGTCGACGGGGTAAAAAGCGCCGTCTTCGCCACGCGTAACGATCAGCTGTCCGGCGAGCGATGCCTGCAGCCGAAATATTTTTTTATTGAATTCAAGCTGGTTTTCCAACCAAGGTATCGAATCCAGAAAGGAGGACGAAGGGATGAAATAATCGGCCACGGCCATCATTTTTTCAATTCCCGCCTTCCATCTTTCACCGTCGTAGACAATGCGTGTTTGCGGGCCGGCATGTGTTTTGGCGACCCCGGCGAGGTAAGTGGTTTCCGGGTCCAGCAGGATGACTCGGGCCGTCGACAGCAGGCGAAAGTGTTGGCTGTTCAACACGATTTCAGGCAGTCGACTGGGTTCGTATACAATGGTCCTCCGACCGGTTTTGCGGGTGATGAACAGATAGGCCACGGGCGTTGCACCACCTGCGACGCTGTCGACAAAACCGGTGTCGACACCAAAGGCGTGGAGTCGCTCTTTGCAAAAAACGCCTTCGTCGTCTCCGCCGATCCGGCCGATGAGGGCGACATCGCCTCCCAGCCTGGCAATGCAACAGGCGGAGGTGCCGCCCTGCCCCCCGCCCTCCACGATGCGGAAGTCTAAGGGCGCCTTTTCGTCTTCGGCCGGCAGCTTTTCAACGACGGCGATGTAATCCAGGCAGTTTCGCCCGATCACCAGGATCGTATTTTTGTTGTCGCGGCTATGCAAAATATCCTCCTGCAAAGCGGATACTCGGAATTTAGTGATTTACCCACAACACGGTTGGTGGTATGAACCGCATTGGCGTTTGCATTCCCGTCTGCCTGTCGGGGCGCAACGAAGAACCCGCCCTCAGGACCGGGCAGCGTTGAGCTTCAATCTGCCGATGAGCTACTATAACACGTTGCCTCGACTGGAAGGAAGCCCTATTGCGGTTCAAAGCGGTCCGGCATAACGGACTTGAAAAAAATTAAACAATTCAACAGCCGGGGGCATTATCCCACGGCCGGATCAAATTTCCAGACAGCGGAGAAATGAGGCCATGAACAGTTCTACTGGGGCTATATTTATTGCGGCGGCGGGTGGCCTGGCCGTGGCGGTTCAGGCGCAGCTCATGGGGTTGATGGACCGCGGTATCGGCAGTGTGGAGTCGGTGTTCATCACCTACTGCGGAGGCGGTGTTTTGATTGCCGGCCTCATGTTCCTGATGCGCGGTGGAAACCTTGTGGCCTTTCGCAACGTTCCCTGGTATGTCTTTACTTCAGGAATTTTCGGCCTGATCATCGTCGGCGCCATCGGGTTCAGCGTTCCCAGGCTCGGCTTGGTGGTCAGCATGACCACCCTGGTCACGGTCCAATTGCTGACGGGGGCCGTCCTGGATCATTTCGGGCTTTTGGGGGCCGCACCGCGGCCGCTTGATCTGTCCAGAATGATGGGCATGGGGGTGCTTGTGGCCGGAATCTGGTTGACTGTCCGGTGAGGGATAATTGAGCCGTCGGGGTGTTCTTTCCGTCATCCCCGCGCAGTCGGGAGTCCAGGGCATATAGCTAATTGCTTTCTGGATAGCGCGAAACCTTCACTGCGTGCCCCGCCTGCGCGGGAATAACGAGGGTTTTATGCTAAAACACCCCGACGCTTCGGATAATTAGGCTTCACATATCGAAATTATATCGTGTTTGCGCAGAATTTTAGTTCCGGTTTATCCGGGTCCGGGAGGATGTATGAATGTGTTGCAGCATATGAAGAAATTTTATCGTGTGTTGATAATGGCGGCGGCGGTGGCAATGCTGACCGGCTGCGGGTACAACTCACTGCAGCAGATGGAAGAGGGCGTATTCAGGGCCTGGAGCGATGTGGAGTCCAATCTCCAGCGTCGCGCGGACCTGATTCCCAACTTGGTACAGACGGTGAAAGGCTATGCCGCGCATGAGAAGGAAACGCTCCAGGCGGTGGTGGAAGCCCGCTCGAAGGCGACCAGCATCACCCTGAGCACCGGCGACCTCGCCAATGCCCAGGCCATGCAGCAGATGGCAGACGCCCAGGGGGCATTGTCCGGCGCTCTTTCGCGGCTCATGGTGGTGGTGGAACGCTATCCCGACCTGAAAGCCAATCAGGCTTTCCTGGATCTCCAGAACCAGCTGGAAGGAACCGAGAATCGGATCAACGTCGCCCGGCAGCGCTATAACCGGGCCGTGGAAACCTTCAATGCCGCCATTCGCAAATTTCCTTACAGCCTGACCAACAGCCTGCTGCTGAAGCTCGAACGCAAGGCGTATTTCAAGGCCGAAGCCGGTGCCGAACAAGCGCCCAAGGTGGAGTTTTAATTACCAAATGAATTGGTTACCTATGCGACGTGTGTTGTTGGGGACGCTTCTGGCCGCCGGCATGGTTCTGGCCGTACTATTCACCCGACCGTACCTGGCGGCAGCCGCTGACGTACCGGCACTGAAGGCGCGGGTGAACGATTATGCGCATCTTTTGGCACCTTCCACCGTGAGCAGGCTCGAGCAGGCCCTTATGGAGTTTGAGAAGTCACAGTCAACCCAGATCGTGGTTCTCACGGTAAACTCGCTGCAGGGGGAGTCCCTGGAAGGGTTTTCCATGCAGGTGGCCGAGGCCTGGAAAGTGGGGCAGAAGGATCTGGACAACGGCGCCATTCTGCTGATTGCCAAAAAGGAGAGAAAAGTCCGCATTGAAGTGGGGTACGGACTGGAAGGGCGCCTGACGGACATGCTGAGCGGCCGGATTATCCGCGACGTCATCGTGCCGTCTTTCAAGGCCGGCAATTTCGATCAGGGGGTTGCCAACGGGGTGGCGGCCATGATGGCGGCCGTCAAGGGTGAGTACCAGGCGCAGCCTCAAAAAAGGCTTCCCAAGGGGAGCGGCTCCTCGGCAAACTTCATCCCCCTGATCGTGTTTATCTTTCTGATTATGCAACTGGGCAGGGTCCGACGGGGGCTGGGGGTGCTTGCCGGCGGCTTGCTGTTGCCGGTATTCGGGAGCATGATCCTTCCTTTTGGCTTGATCACCCTGCTGCTCGTGCCTGCCGGACTCCTGGCGGGCTTCGTGCTCTCCCTGTTTGGTTCGGCCATGGGGACAGCGGGTGCCGTCGGCCATCGGCGGCGGGGCGGCGGATTCTGGCTCGGCGGGTCGGGCGGTGGCTTTTCCTCGGGCGGGTTCGGCGGTTTCAGTGGTGGCGGCGGCGGATTCGGCGGCGGCGGCGCTTCCGGAGGATGGTAAGACCCAACCCGGATAAACTGGAAACTCCACTATCGAATATCTAAACGCTAGACAATTTTAAATGACCCGAAACCAAAACCTTTCGCAACCATGATGGGATTTGGACAAATAGGTACTAAACGTATGTCATGAAAAGTGTAGCTGAAAAATTTTTGTCGGCCGAGGAGCGTGGACGCATCGAGGAAGCGGTGGGGGAGGCTGAAAAGAAGACCGCCGGAGAGATCGTTCCCATGGTGGTTCCGGCGAGCTACCACTACCCCCTGGCAGACATCCTGGGGGGCGTGTTTCTGGCGCTGCCGGTGTCGATTCTCCTGACTTATCTGCTGGGCGGCATGCTGTGGGCGGGGTCCAGCAACATGTGGGTTTTCATGGGTGTTTTTTGTGTCGTTTTCATCGTGTTCCACCAGGTGGTGCAGCGCGTGCTGCCACTGAAGCGGATCTTCGTGTCCAAGCGGGAAATCGATGAAGAGGTCGAAGAGGCCGCCATCACGGCGTTTTTTACCAGGGGGCTTTATCGCACCAGGGATGAAACCGGCATTCTGATTTTCATTTCTGTGTTCGAGCGCAAGGTGTGGGTGCTGGCCGACCGCGGCATCAACGCGAAGGTCTCCCCCGGCCGGTGGGACACGGTCGTTGCCCGCATCGTCGACGGCATAAAAGGCGGCCGCCAGGCCGAGGCCATCTGCGAGGCCGTGAAGGAAGTGGGCGGTGAACTGGCGGAGCACTTTCCCGTGAAAGATGACGATGAGAATGAACTGGACAACCTGATCGTGCAGTAGGCGCCGCTACTTGGTTCACGAAGACACCCCGGTAAAATCGTCCTCGATGGCACTGACGCGCATTTCACCGGCTAAACAAAGGACATAGGGGCTTCATCACGAAAGCACGAAAGAAAGAAAACAAGAAACTCAATGTAACGATTTCGTGTTTTCGTGATCGATTTTTTTAACGTTTGAAATGCGGAGGGAGCAGATGAAGGGCAAGCCGGTAGTCCATCCTGTCTACATGACGGCAACCTATAAATTCGATCGGTCGGACGACCTGATCGACGTCGTGCAGAACCGTACCGGGTACATCTACTCGCGCTGGGACAACCCTTCGGTAAGGGCTGTTGAGCAGGAACTGGCAAAGCGGGAAGGGTACGAAGGCGGCCTGGGGTTCGGGTCGGGCATGGCTGCCATTACCACTGCCGTCATGGCCAGCACCAGGGGCGGCGACAGGGTGGTGGCCACCCAGGAGGTCTACGGCGGCACCTATGAACTGCTGCATGACCTGCTGCCGGCATACAACGTGAACACGATCATGATCAACTGCTGGGACCGGGACCGCCTCCTGGCAGAGATCGAAAAAGGCCTTGCCGTGCTGTATCTGGAGACTCCCACCAATCCATTGCTGCGCGTGGTGGATATCGCGCCGCTGGCCGAGGCCGCCCATGCCAAGGGAGCCGTGGTACTGCTGGACGCCACATTTGCGTCGCCCATCAACCAGCATCCCGTAGATCTGGGGGTGGATGTGGTGATACACAGCGCCACCAAATACCTGGGTGGCCACCACGACGTCACGGCCGGTTTTGCATGCTGCAACGATCCCTATTTCAGCAAAATGTGGGGTCTGCGCAAGGTCCTGGGCGGCATCATGGACCCCATGAGTGCCTTTATGATCCTGCGCGGGATTCAGACCCTGGAGCTTCGCATGGCAAAACACAACGAGAATGCCCAAAAGATCGCAGCGTTCCTGGAAAAACAGGAGAAGATCAAAACGGTCAACTACCCGGGCCTGCCCTCCCATCCGGACCATGACGTGGCCGTGAGGCAGATGAGCGGTTTCGGCGGGATACTCAGCTTTGAAATCGACGGCGATTTCGACCGGACCAAGCGCTTCATGGATCAGCTTGAAACGATCAAACTGGCCACCAGCCTGGGCGGGGTGACCAGCCTGGCCAATCAGCCCATCACCAACACCCACGTTGCTCTCAGCCCGGAAAACCGTGCCAAAGCCGGCGTCAGCGAAAGCCTGGTCCGTTTGTCGGTGGGCATCGAAGATGCCGGCGTACTGATCCGCGACCTCGAAAGGGCACTGGCTGCGATCTGAATGCAAGCTCCTGCGACCTTTGAAATGTAAAATTCGAAACACTCAAACCGGGTTGGAAAAAAGAAGGTGACCGATGGTCCGTGAAAACGGTTACGTGAAGTCGGGGAGCGGGCGTTTGGAGGTCAGATGGTACGGTCCGGATCCCGGCGAAGCCACCACGCTGGTGTTCCTGCACGAAGGACTGGGTTGCGCCGCCATGTGGCGCGATTTTCCTTCCGACCTGGCGGCAGCCACCGGTTGCGGCGCGCTGGTTTACAGCCGCCTGGGCTACGGCCGGTCCGATGCCTGTGACCTGCCAAGGCCCTTGCGTTTCATGCACCACGAAGGGCAGACCGTGCTGCCCGAACTGCTGGAAAAGACCGGGGTGAGGGATTGCATATTGATTGGGCACTCGGACGGCGGATCCATCGCCATCATTCACGCCGGCAACGGCCCTGAGGTGCGCCTGCGGGGGCTCGTCACCATGGCGGCCCACGTGTTCTGTGAATCCCTGACCATCCAGTCCATTCAGGCCGCCAGGAAAAATTACCTGGAGGGGGACCTGCGCGAGAAGCTGAAAAAATACCACGGCCGCAACGTTGACTGCGCCTTCTGGGGGTGGAACGATGCCTGGCTGCACCCCGATTTCAAAAAGTGGAATATCGAGGCGTTTCTTCCGGGTATCAACGCACCCCTGTTGGCCATTCAAGGAAAGGAGGATCCTTACGGGACGCCGGCACAGGTGGAAGCGATTGTGGGTCAGGCCGGCGGACCGGCAGACCCGCTGATGCTGGACGCCTGCGGCCACGCCCCCCACCGCGACCGCCCCAATGCCACCCTCCGGGCAATGAGCAATTTCATTCGAAAGATAAAAGCGTAATGATCATCGTGGATGATTATTGCAGTTTTATCTTTTTCACGCAGTGAAAGACACTTTTTAAATCAGAAACCGCTTGGGCATGTCGTGCTTTTGAAGATCCAACCGGTTTTCAATCTCGGCAGATTTTATTCGGGAAAATATCCAGGCGGATTCTGGTTTAAAAAGGCCAGAAGGCGTTGTCGTGCCAGATAGCCTCGGTGATTTCCCTGTCGATTTTGGCCAGGTATTCGAGGTGCCCGGTCTCCCATTCGGCCAGCCATGTATAAAGGGCTTTCTCTTCAGGCTCTGCGGTCTGTTCGGCCCTTTGTGAATACAGCTTTATGGCTCGCTCCTCCATACCCATGGCGGCGGATACGGCAGCGGATTCGAAGCTTGCGGCGGCGATGCCTGCCTTCAGTTCATCGGTCAGCACGGCGGCGGCGACCTGTTCCTGGCTGCCGTCCAGGGCGCGTGGTTGAAATCTGCCGGTTTTTTTATAGGCCTTGTACTGCTCGGAAAGCATTTCCACGTGGCTTCCTTCATCCGCGGCCATCCTGGTGAAAAAATCCTTCACGACCTGCTTTTCGGCGCCGTCGGCCGCTTTTTCGTAGAAGGCCTTGCCGCGGATTTCCAGCAGCAGGGCGCTTTTGAGAATTTCCAGGGGTTTTGATTCGGACATTTGACCTCCCTTTACGTGTCAGAAACCGTTCGTTCGGAACCGTCCATCTTTTCCGAACATGTCAAACACCGTTGCCGTTGTCAAACCCGATTGTATGCGAAGGCCCCGTTTAAATCAAATCTAAATTGAGCGCTCAATGTCGGGGCGAAGAAAAATGGTGCCCGGGAGTCCGATAGGGCACCTTCTGCTGTCTGTTCAACCGGGCGATTCATACAATAACCTGACAAATTAGCTCTGTTCTTGATAATTTTGTAGGGAACCATTATGAAAACTCTGATAAATCCGTCTTTGCCATGTCATGCTCTGAAAAATCGATCAAATTGTACGACAGGGTCTGGACCAAGCTGAAACAATGATGTTCAGGCAGGGAAAAGGATGATTACCGTATTTTCTGAAAAACATCACTTGCAGTTCGGCCAGTACGAACTGATCGACGGCAAGCTAGTGACTCCTTTCGAGTGCCCGCAGCGGATGGACGCCATCATGCAGCGAATCGCCGATGTAAATCTCGGCGACGTCATCGAACCGCAGGCGTTCGGCCTCGAGCCCGTTACCGGGATACACACGGAAGCGTTTGTGGAATTCATGCGCACCGCCCATGACAAGTGGCGGGAGCGCCACGGCGATTCCGATGCCCTGCCGATCTGCTGGCCCACGCGAACGCTGCGGCAAAAATGTCCCAAGGAGATCGACGGACTACTCAGCTACTACTCCTTCGATGCCGGGACGCCCATCACCGCCGGCACCTGGGGGGCGATCACCGCTTCGGTCGACGTTGCCTTGACAGGGGCAGATCTGATTCGCAGGGGGGAGTCCAGCGTGTTTTCCGCCTGCCGGCCGCCGGGGCACCACGCGTCGGCCGAGGTCTACGGCGGGTACTGCTTTTTCAACAACGCCGCCGTGGCCGTCCAGGCGCTTATCGACGGCGGGGCGGAGCGGGTGGCCCTTCTGGACATCGACTATCACCATGGCAACGGGAGCCAGGCAATTTTTTATGATCGGGACGATGTTCTCTATGTGTCCCTGCATGGCGACCCCCGTCAGGAGTTTCCCTTTTTCCTGGGATATGGCGACGAAACCGGCCGGGGTGCGGGCAGAGGCTTTACCTGCAACTACCCCATGCCCTGGGGGACGGAGTGGAAGGATTACGGCGAGGCCCTTGACAGGGGCCTCGCCCGGATCCGGGCGTTTTCTCCGGACATCCTTGTCGTTTCCCTGGGCGTGGACACGTTCGAAAAAGACCCCATTTCAAAATTCAAATTGAAAAGCGACCGGTTTCAAACCGTCGGGGAAAAGATCGCCAGAGAAACCGACCGCCCTTGTTTGTTCATTATGGAGGGCGGGTATGCCGTGGAGGAGATCGGCATCAATGTGGTCAATGTACTGACAGGCTACTTGAATGCCTGAAATTTGAAACGCTCAACTTAGGCGAAAGGAAACGAGCATCATGCCGGAAACGGAGACCGTCAAAATAGCCCTGGTGCAGATGCCCTGCTCGAAAGAGCGCGAGGAAAATTGCCGGAAAGCTTTCGAACAGGTGCAAAAGGCCGCGGATAAGGGGGCCGAAATCGTCTGCCTTCAAGAGCTGTTTTCAGGACAGTACTTTTGTCAAAAGGAGGAATTTTCACCTTTTGACGATGCGGAAGCAATCCCCGGACCGTTGACCGACAGGCTTTCATCCCTGGCGGCCGAGACAGGCGTGGTACTCATCGCTTCCGTGTTCGAGCAGCGGCGGCGGGGATTGTATCACAACACCACCGTCGTGTTCGAAACCGACGGGCGGCTTCTGGGAAAGTACAGAAAAATGCACATCCCCGACGATCCGGGATACTACGAAAAATTTTATTTCACACCGGGTGATCTGGGCTACGTGGTGTTCGAAACCAGCGTGGCCTCCGTCGGCGTGCTGGTTTGCTGGGACCAGTGGTTTCCAGAGGCCGCACGCATACTGGCCCTGAAAGGCGCACAGATCATTTTTTGCCCCACGGCCATCGGGTGGGCGCTTGGCGATCCATCCGAAACCAGCCGTCGGGCCGAGGAGAACCGCCGGGAACAATTGGCCGCCTGGATCGATATCCAACGCAGCCACGCCATCGCCAACGGCGTGTTCATTGCTGCTGTCAACCGTGTCGGCACCGAGGGCGGCATCGAATTCTGGGGCAACAGTTTCGTTTGCAATCCCATAGGCAGGATTACGGCTGCAGCCGATGCCTCGCCCGCAACGCTTTTAGACGACTGCGATTTGGGGCAGATAGACTACTATCGGCAGCGGTGGCCGCTGCTGCGGGACCGCCGCATCGAAACCTATGCGGAGATCATGCAGCGCTGTATCGACTGAAGGGGACTGCAGCACCTCCCACCGATGGCTCATTGAATTAGCGGACAGTAATCAGTAATTCCCACAGTGGTAGCGGGCATGATGGTTCCCAGGATTCTTTGCTGGATCCAGGCAGGAAAAACAAGGCATAAAGATCCGGCAACCTGGAAGGGTCAGGGCACCCCTTGCGACGTTGCCGCCGCCTTGTGCAGCAGGACCGTCAGGGGCAGCGTCGTAAGGGCCACCAGGCCCAGCACGATGGTTGCGGCTCCAAGCCCGAAAGTGTCGCCGAACATTCCGAGAGCCGGAGGGCACACGGCGGCAGCCGAGATGATGACCGTGTAAAAAAGGCCGAAAGCGCGTGGAACGTGGCTTGGAGAAACAAAATCGGCAACCGAACCGTAAAGCACCGACGAGGTTCCGTGCAGGGCAAGCCCCAGAAGCGGCAGGAATGGCAGCACCGCAGGCAGGGGCATGGCGTAAAGATAAAGGATTCCCAATCCGCTCAGCGCCTCGGTGGCGACGATGGAGGGGATGACGCCGATCCTTTCGGCCAAGACGCCGCAGAGAAACTTTCCCAGGGCACCGCCGATGTAAAGCAGGGCTAGGGCCAGACCGGCTTTTTCCATGGGCATGCTTTTCT
The DNA here is from genome assembly GCA_022340465.1 of Deltaproteobacteria bacterium. Classification (NCBI taxonomy): domain Bacteria; kingdom Pseudomonadati; phylum Myxococcota; class Myxococcia; species Deltaproteobacteria bacterium. The sequence goes on from JAJDNW010000003.1 coordinate 63,735, forward strand.
CTATCAGCAAAAAGGGTAGAAAAGTGATCAGGGCCGCACGTACGGCCGTGTCTATGAATCCGATTCCGGATAAAAAAACGAAGGCCCTTTTGTTGATGATACCCCAACCACGGTTCCTGCACCGCTTGCCGCCGGGTTCGGTCTCTATTCCGCCGGCATGGCTGCTGCACAGCAGCCGGTAAAGGCATGCCGTCATAAGGAGGCCGAGGGCGCCGTAGCCGACGCACAGAGAACGCCAGTCGGTAACCATGAGCACAAACGCGGCCAAGGCCGGAAACAGAAACTTGCCCATGTCGCCGGTGAAGTTGTAGGTGCCCAAAACGATGCGTTGATTGCCGCGGGCATAGGCTTTGGAGATCATGGCGGCTGCCAGGGGGTGCTGGACGCCGGCCCCTAACCCACCTGCTACGAGAAGGGCGCCCAGGGCGTAAATATTGCCGGCAAAGCCGATCATGATGAAACAGGCGGCCGTGGCCACCGTCCCCAGGGTGAGCAGGATGCGTTCCCCATAGCGTTCCCCCAGAAAACCCGCAGGCACTTGAAAGAGCGCCGTGGCGCCTTCGAAGCAGGTGGTGACCAACCCCACCTGGGCGAGCGAAAGATCGAAGGCGATTTTCCAGAAAGGAAGCAGGACCGCCAGTCCGTCGGCGATGCTGTCGTGATAGACGTGGAAAAGGCCGCCGCTGATCAGCACGTTTCTCTGTCGGGATTTGGGTGTCGCCATGGTTGTGGTCTGTCAGTAAAATGGTTGATAAAAAATTACGGGTCTATAACCCCAAATAAGGCACAACGATTGCCGGGGCGGCATCACCCCTCGACCGGCAGGCTTTAACCTTGTTATTGGTTATAGGTCCGAAAAATTATACGCATAGCCGACTGCTATGTAGCGCAGGGATGTATCCCTGCCAAGGCATTTTCTATAGCGGTGGTCAGGTTTTAACAAGTTGGGCCGTGTTGCTTATACACGATTCAGGTTGCGGATAATCCAATTTATATCGGAACGAAGGTGTGGCAACCGGTATAAAGAAGCGGCTCTATGACCCCAAATAAGGCACAACGATTGCCGGGGCGGCATCACCCCTCGACCGGCAGGCTTTTACGTTGTTATTGGCTATAGGTCCGTAAAGAAATACTGGACCTGAAGGCGTCAATCCATTATACAGGTGTGCATACATTTGAACTGAGCCGCAACAGCGGATGCACGTCGCTGCGGAGAGTGTTTACCTCATCGTTGAAAAAAACTGAGGGTTTTAGAGTCAAGGTGCCTTACAGGGGATGCTATGCTGAGCAAAGATGATGTCAGACGACACGCCGCGTCTCTCGGTTTCGAGGATATCGGTTTTACCGGTGCGGAACCGTTTGACGATCAGAGGCGTATCCTTCAGGAAAGAATGGAGGGATATGCCTGGGCCTTGGAGATGGGTTTGGATCTTGTGGCCGGTACGGATCCCAGGAACATTCTGCCTGAGGCAAAAACGATAATTGTGCTGATGGAGGCCTATTTCCGGGAAGGGTTCCCGGCGGCCATGGAACGCCATTTCGGCAGATGCTACCTGGATGACGATCGTGTGCTCAAGGACCGTCTGGCGAGACGGATTAAATCCTTTCGTTCATTTTTGCGGGACAACGGCATCGACTCCAAGGTGCCCTTCAACCTCCCGCACCGGCTGGCGGCCGCAAGGGCCGGCATGGGGACCTTCGGAAAAAACTGCCTCTTTTATGCCAACAAGGTTGCCGGGCGCGGGTCCTGGGTGCTGCCGATTGCGGTGGTGGTTGACCAGGCCTTCGCGCCGGACGAGCCGACCATCGGTTTGGGGTGCCCCGACTGGTGCAGGAATGCCTGCATTACGGCCTGCCCCACCGGCGCCCTGAAAGGGTCGCGGCGCCTGGACCCACGCAAGTGCATCTCCTACCTGACCTACTACGGAAAAGGCATAACACCGCTTGAGCTGCGGGAACCGATGGGGCTTTGGGTGTACGGTTGCGACCGTTGCCAGAATGTCTGCCCCCGCAACGCAGCCTGGCTGGCCAGGAAACTGCCGCAAAACGCCAAGGTAGCCGCCATGCAGGGGGACTTTTCGCTTTCAAGGTTGCTGCATATGGATACCGCTTATTTTAATAAACTGATTTGGCCCCACATGTTCTACATGAACGCGAAGGAAATCTGGCGATGGCAGATGAATGCGGCCAGGGCGATGGGTAATTCGTTGGATGCCGGCTACCTGGTGGACCTGGAGCGGGCCGTCAGGGAAAATGCGGATGCCCGCGTTCGGGGCATGGCCGCCTGGGCCATGGGGCGCATCGGGGGAGCCGGGGCGAGAAAAGCGCTTGAAGGCTTTCTGCCGGAGGACGACCCGCAGGTGGAAAAAGAGATCATGCTGGCGCTCGACATGGTATGAAGGGAGGAACAACCCTCAGCGCTGGGGACAACCCAAACCGGATAAATCAAAATCTTTCGCAAAAAGGATGATTTCCATCTTATCATTGGAAGGGAATACGCCATGCAACACGAAGCCGTTCAGCTGCTGTCCGAATACCTGCAAATCGATACCACCAATCCGCCGGGGAATGAGCATAAAGGGGCGGCGTTTTTCAGCGAGATCTTCGAGAAGGAGGGGGTCGTCTGTCGACGGTACAAATCCGACCAGGGGCGAACCTCCCTCAGCGCGCGCATTCAGGGAAGCGGAGAAGAAGATCCCCTGATCCTGCTCAACCACATCGACGTGGTTCCGGCCGAAAAAGAGCAGTGGCATTTCGATCCTTTCGGCGGCGAAGTCAAAGACGGATTTGTCCACGGGCGGGGGGCGCTGGACATGAAGGGTCAGGGGATTATGGAATTGCTGGCTTTTTTAAGCGTTAAACGCAGCGGGAGGCAGCCGAACAGGGATCTTGTCTTTTTAGCGGTGGCGGACGAGGAATGCTCGGGCGTCAACGGGGCCGATTTTCTGCTGCAAAACCACCCCGACGATTTTACCGGCGGATTGGTTTTGAACGAAGGCGGCTTCGGGGTGAACAACCTGCTGCCGGATCGTCCCCTGTTTCTGATATCCACGGCCGAAAAAGCCTGCAACTGGATGGAAGTGAGTGCCCAGGGACCCCCCGGCCACGGCAGTGTTCCCCACGCGGACAACGCCCTGGAAAGGCTGATCAGGGGCTTGAACCGCCTGCAGGAAATGGAGAGTCCCATCATCATCACGGATACCGTCGCCGAATATTTCAGGCGGTTGGCGAACGTCTGGGACTTCTTGGAACCTTACAAGGCGGACGGCAAGCAGGACACGCTGATCAAGTGCCTTCTTGAAAGCGGTTTTTCAGAGGTGCCGCAGGTTTCGGCAATTCTCAGAAACACTGTCAGCACCAACGTGATAACGGCAGGTTCGAGCGTGAACGTCATACCCAGCCACGCGTCGGCCAAGTTGGACGTACGGCTGCTTCCCGGTCAGGACCCGGATGAATTCAGGGCCAGAGTCGTGGAGCGGTTGGGCGACGATCAACTTCAAACAACGTTTATCAACAAGGACCGCGCGTTGGCTTCCCCCTTCAACACACCGGCGTTCGAAGCTATAGAATCTGTATTCAGTCGTCATTTTCCGAGTGCCGTCGTGGCTCCTTCGGTTTTGTTCGGTTCTTCTGACTCGCGCTTTTTCCGGGAAAGGGGCATCACCAGCTACGGTGTCTTTCCGGTGCTCGTTGCCATGGAAGACATCCAGATGGTGCACGGCATCGACGAGAAAATATCGGTGGAAAACCTGGTTATGGGAACGGAATTTTTTACCGAGATTGTCGAGACGCTCTGCTGGTGAAGATGATAGATCCGTGTTTGAAGACCGGTGCAGCCGAGGCTTTCACGGCGACCCGCCGTTAATGCGGACAGGTACCGGTTATTCCCTGCAGGCCAGCATCGGGTACTTCACAAATGCGATGGAAGCGTCTTTGCCCTGCCGTTCTCTGGCCATGGCGATGGCGGATTCAACCGAGACGGCCGGTTCGAATCCGAGATGGCTGACCAGTTCAGGTTTCTGGGCCCCGGCGACGATCACGTGGCCAGCATGGCGCAGGCGCTTCAATGGGTGGGTGACCATGATGCCGTGCATGGGGTGAAAGCCGTGGCAGAAACGGTACTTGTAAATGTATTCCGGGCGGTTGGCAAAGTCGTCTTCAAAACGGTCGACAATCTGGTAAGGATCCCTGTAATGGGGCAGAATCCGATTCCATATCTCCCGGTGGGTCGGGTGATGATCATGGTTCCAGACATCGGGTACCGGGCTTGCCATAATGACCGTGCATCCCGGTTTTCCCATGGCTTCGATGACGCCGCCGAAATAACCGAGCCCGGTGGAAAGCATGGTGAGCATGGGGTTCATTATCGAAAAGGCGGCATAAGGACTCCAGTTGGGAATACCGTACAGGACGATGTCCGCCTTTTCCCCGATGATTTCCCTTCTGGGCTTGAGCTGCGACCGCATCAATTTCAGAGCCGCCTGCCGGCATTCATTGACACCCCCTGACCACACCTTGTGAACCTGCAAGGGGTTGGACAGGACCGTTTCCACTTTGTAAATCCTGTTTTTACCGAGTTTTTCTTCTATGAGCGCCCCCATTTCGTCGAGAATGGTGTGCATTTTGTTCTTGTTCATGGACATGGACATGCTGTCCGGAGTATGATGCCAGCGGATACAGCGGTATGAGGCCAGCCCCACGCAAATCGATTTCCAGCCCCCGTTGAAACCGCGCCACACCACCGTGTTGACATAAACGGTCAGGTCCGAATCTTCGATACACTTGTTGACTTCGACATCATAGCCATTGGGGGTCACACCGAGGTGCGTCAGGTTCCTGCCGTCTTCGGCGTCGTGACAGGTCAGGCGGTAGCCATACCGCTTCACAAGGTCTTCGCCGATGATTTTGGCCAACTCCATGCGGGTGAATTTCCGGTGAATCCCGCCGGCACTGACCAGCGTAATGTCCGCCGGCTTGACACCGCCTTTTTCGAGTTCCGCGATGACTTGTTTGATGGCGGGCTCCCAAACAGGGGCGAAGCAGGGCACCGTGGGGTCGTCGAAGGCGATGGTCACCTTGGCCCCGGGTTTGACCAGTTCGTGCAAAGGGGAACGACCCAGGGGGTTTTTAAGGGCGTTTCGGATCTCTCCTTCGATATCGTCGACCGGTTCGAGGGTTGTTGAGAGGCCCGGCGGGGCGCTGATCACATCCTCCGGAAGATTGACCGGGATCGTTTTGTCGCCAAAGATAATCTGCTCGTTCATCTTCAAACCCTCCCCTGTTTCAATTGGTAATGCCGAAAAGACGGCGTGCGTTAGCCGTTGTCGCGGCGGCCAGCGTTTCAATAGGTTCCTGCCTGACGTCCGCCAGCTTGAGGAGCACGGATTTAACAAAAGCCGGTTCATTGCGCCGGTTTTTGTTTTTTTGGGGCGCAGGGGTAAGATAAGGGGCATCGGTTTCAATCAGCAGACGGTTCAGGGGAATCCCGGGAACGAGTTCGCGCAGACGAGCTCCCCGGGCTTTGATGGTCACAATGCCGGTAATTCCGATGCAGAACCCCAAATCGAGGTAAGCTGACAGATCATCGGCGTCCCCGCTGAAACAGTGCACAACCCCTTTCCGTTCCGGGTTGGGATGGTTTGAGAGCAGTTCCAGAAATCTTCCACGGCTGTCGCGTTCATGAAAAATCAGCGGGATGCCCAATTGATCGGCTTCGATGAGCTGGCGCACAAACCACTTTTCCTGGTCTGCTTGCGGAGAATACATGCGGTTGAAGTCAAGCCCGATTTCGCCCCAGGCGCGCACTTCGACCGCTTGCGCCAGATGGCGCAAGCGACGGATCATGTCATCGCTGCAGCTTTGGGCATCGTGGGGGTGGACCCCCACCGAGGCGTATACACCGCTGTAGGACTGCGCCAGCTCCAGAGCCCTAAGAGAGCTTTTCAGATCGACGCCCACGGTCATCATCGATGTCACACCGGTTTTCCGAGCGTTCAGAATGGTGCTTTCCAGATCTCCTGCAAACGAGCGGTCGTCCAGGTGGCAATGGCTGTCAAACAGTTTCAATTGATTCATTGGAAACAGGCCTCAACTTGTAACCCATTTTTACAAGGGCGGTGATTGCTTGATCTTATCAACATCATTGGCTATTCGGCGTTTCTAATGTGAATAAATTAATTGTTTTTCACCATCGGGCCCTGTGATGGTGATGCAGAAAGAAACCATCGCCTTGTGAACATCCAATCCGCAACAAATAGGGTGCAAAACGGATACAATTTTGCTACTGTTTTTTTATGTCCTTGCTATCCTCCTTTATTTTACAAATTTTCATGCTCTGAGGTAGCGGATAGCTACGACATTTCAATATGATCCTTTGTTGTATGCTTCGTCGCGCGCTTGGGCATGAAAATTTAAGGAGAAAACGTTCGCATGTTAAAGCGCTTGAAGCATTGTCGTTAAAAGGGATCATCCGTATCTTGGTGCGTACCATTTCGGTTTAGTATTCACAATGTTTTATATTGCATTCATTATGAGTATATGATTATATCTCCTACCTTACAGATATAAAAAATATGGGGAAACAGATAAATAAAGGCAATAACCGGAGGTGAGCATGTTTAAAATTGTCAGACGCGAAGAGATGGCCGAGGGGACGGTCATATTGAACGAGATCGAAGCGCCGCTGATTGCCAAAAAAGCCAAACCGGGCCAATTCGTCATTCTAAAGGCCAATGAAACCGGTGAGCGTATTCCGCTGACCATGGCTGAGACGGATGTCGAAAAGGGCACCATCACCATTATCTATATGGTAGTCGGCAAATCGACAGCGCTTTTCAGGGACCTTAAGGTGGGAGATGGCTATCAGGACGTGATCGGGCCTTTGGGGAAAGCCACCCATCTGGAAAAGGTGGGCAAGGTGATCTGTGTAGGCGGCGGAACCGGTGTGGCCGTACTGCATCCCATCACCAGGGCACTTAAAGAGATCGGTAACGACGTTACCTGTATCATTGGTGCGCGGACCAAGGACCTTCTGATCCTGGAAGATCAGATGCGGGCCGCCTCCACCGATTTACGGGTATGTACTGACGACGGGACCTACGGGCATCATGGCTTTGTGACCGAGGTTATGAAGGAGGTGCTGGACAAGGGTGGCGTAAAACAGGTCGTGGCCATCGGTCCGGTTCCCATGATGAGGGCTGTCAGCAACATCACCAAAGAGTATGACGTGAAACTGCTCGTCAGCTTGAATCCAATCATGATTGACGGGACGGGCATGTGCGGCGGCTGCCGGGTAACCGTCGGCGGGAAAACCAAGTTCGCCTGTGTGGATGGCCCGGAATTCGACGGACACCAGGTCAACTTTGATGAATTGATGATGCGGCTGGGAGCGTATCTCGGAGATGAGAAAGAGAGCCACGAACACTACTGCAGAATCAGGGGTGAATGAAAACTTCTCATGTGTTTGGACGGCATATCATTCGAACCGGTGCAATAACGTCGGGTGCGTGCGGTGCTTTTTACAGCTGGCATGCATATTCAGGTGGAGGAAAAAATGGGAGAAGCGGTAGAAAAAAAACCAAAAAAGGAGAAGATTCCCAGGCAGTCCATGCCGGAACAGGAGCCCAAGGTCCGGGCCAGAAATTTCGACGAGGTACCCATGGGCCAGAGTCCCGAAGTGGCCATGAAGGAGGCGGCCAGATGCCTGCAGTGTAAAAAGCCTGCCTGCGTGGAAGGGTGCCCGGTGGGGGTCAACATCCCGGCCTTCATAAAAAAGATCAAAGAGGGCGATTTTACAGGCGCAATTACCGCCATCTGGGAAACCAATGCCCTTCCGGCGGTCTGCGGCCGTGTCTGCCCCCAGGAGCTTCAGTGTGAAGGCAATTGCATCCTCGGGAAAAAGGGAGATCCCGTGGCCATCGGGAACCTGGAGCGGTTTGCCGCCGATTATGAGCGCAAGCATAGAAAAGCCACCGCCCCCAAAAAAGCGGACCCCACCGGCAAGCGGGTTGCCGTGGTCGGTTCCGGTCCTTCGGGCCTGACCGTGGCCGGAGATCTGCTTCTCAAAGGACATGAAGTGACTATTTTCGAGGCCTTTCACAAGCCCGGCGGGGTGCTGGTATACGGTATTCCGGAATTCAGGCTGCCCAAGGAGATCGTGTTTTCCGAGGTGGCCGGCCTGGAGGAGCAGGGGGCTAAATTGGAGTGCAATGCCGTTGTCGGTCGATCCGTGACGGTGGATGAACTCTTCGAGGAAGGCTATGACGCCGTTTTCCTGGGCGTGGGCGCGGGCCTGCCCAGATTTTTAAACATACCCGGGGAAAACCTGATCGGCATCTTTTCGGCCAACGAATACCTCACCCGGTCCAATCTGATGAAGGCCTACCTGTTCCCCAAATACGACACGCCCGTCATTCGCGGTAAAAATGTCATCACCCTGGGGGCCGGCAACGTGGCCATGGACTCCGCCAGAACGGCACTACGGTTGGGAGCGGAAAGCTCGCGCATCGTTTACCGTCGCTCCAGGCAGGAAGTGCCGGCGCGGGCAGCGGAAGTGCATCATGCCGAGCAGGAGGGGGTTGAGTTTCATTTTCTGACGGCACCGACTAAATTTTTCGGCGACGACAAGGGCCGTGTTGTCGGTATGGAAGGGCTCAAGATGGAGCTGGGCGAACCCGATGCCTCGGGCAGACGGCGACCTATACCCATCGAAGGCTCAGAGTTCGAAATGGAATGCGACCTGGTCATCATTGCCGTGGGTGCCAACGCCAATCCGCTGCTGACCCGTTCCACCGAAGGGCTGGAATTGAACCAGTGGGGGTATATCATCACCGATGAGGCCACGGGTAAAACCTCTAAAAAGGGTGTCTGGGCCGGGGGCGACATCGTCACCGGGTCGGCCACCGTCATCCTGGCCATGGGAGCAGGGCGCCAGGCGGCCAACTCCATGCATGACTACCTGACATGGGGATGGTAAAATAATTTCGTCACGGGGCGACAGGTTTCAGCGCGGCTGCCCCGCTACAAAAAGGCCCGGCCCGGCGTGTAAGCCGGGCCGGGCCTTTTTGCCTGCACGTTCTTCCGACCGCATTTCAAACCGTATTTTCTGAATACTTTATCAGGCTTGACGGTTTGCCTCGCTTCAATACAGGTCCCATATCGAAAGCCTGGCACCCGAGACCGCGGCCAACGCCCTCATATGCCTGGTTCACCAGACGAACTTTCTCTTGGATAGGCAATTACAGCATCTTGAAAAGCGGTTCCTGGAAGGGGGTGGTTTTACCGAGAAACTGTACCGATCCAGACATAAAGCACGCAATCGTCCCTGAACAGCGGAGGTGTCCAACCATGTTGGACCAACATCTTGATTGATCAAGACCCATCTCAGCCGTTCGAGCTTTCGATTTTTTTCTGATTTCCAACCTTGTAATTCATTGCAAACTAAAATATAGCCACAGCAAATGACCGGGGAAACAGCATCATCGGTTCCGGGTTTCTGGTTCAGGAGAGGCGTTCATGAACATCCTGGTGTGTTTCAAAGCGGCACCCCAAGTAGAAATGCTCATTGACGAGGATTGGATTGTCGATGAAAAACTGCGTGTAGACACGAGTTTCGTAAAGAGCGCTTTAAGCACCTGCGACGAGAGTGCACTGGAGATTGCCCTGAGGCTGCTGGACGGGTCCGGAGCACCGGTGGAAAGCGTCACACTCAGCACCCTGACGGTGGATGACGGCAGTGCAACGGCGATTTTGAAAACGCTTTATGCCCTCCGCTTTACGAAGGCTGTGCGCATTGAACCCCGTGAGGATCTCCACTTCAAACCTCTGGCAATTTCCGCCATCGTCAGCCAATACGTCCTGCACCACGCTCCCCAGGATGCGGTGCTGTTTGGGGGTCAAAGCGATATCGGCCAAAACTCAAAAACACCCATGCTGGTGGCGGAAATGCTGGGATGGCCCTGTGTTTCCCAGGCAATTCAGATAGAACGGGCGGGCGAAGGCCGCCTGAGGGTTACCAGCAGGACGGATGACGGGAACATCCGGCAACGGATACGCACGCCCTGCGTGATTTCGGTGGGGGATGCCCCCTGCACCAGCCTGAGAGTCCCGACGCTCAGGGACCGCCTGCAATACGGTAAAAAGACCGTTGACGTTCTATCTGCGGATGAATTCCGGTTACCTGTGGAAACCGAAACGCCCACGGATCTCGAGGTTCTTCACCATGCCAGGGCCGGTGTTGTCATCCAGGGCGGGGGGCCGGCCGAAAAAGCCAGGGTGCTGTATGAGGAGCATCTGAAGCCGGTGTTGTTCCGGGAATAATGGCAAAGGGGGCGCTTTGAGATTCAAATGCATCTTAAACGGATGCTCAACCCGTATCAAAACGCAGGCCGAAGAGCTCAACGGTTTCATAGCGGCCTTTCTAGAGCCGTATGCCGGGAACGGCAGTACCCTGCTTTTTTATGCGGGCAAGGAAAAACCGGACGGGCTGTTGGACCTCGCACCCACGAAACAGGCCGAACTGGTTCGTATCGACCGTTACCAGCCTGAAAAGATCCTGGAAGCGCTCGAACGCATTGAAGACCACGGCGATACGGACCTGTACCTGTTTACCAGCGGTTTTGCCGGTTCCGAGCTGGCAGTCCGTTGGGCCTTCCGCCGGAAAGGCTCCTCCCTTGTCCAGGTGAAAGCGATCGACTACCGGGAGGGTCGGTTAAGCGCCAAAAAGACCGTTTATGTCGACCATGTCATGGCAACCTTCAGGCTGGATCGCCGACCTTTCTGCCTTTCTTTTGCCAGAGGGTGTGTGGACAGGCTCCCGGTCAAGTCCCAGGTCGCCGGAAAGGTAGTCGAATACGATTTCACCGATTTAAAAGACGACAGGTTTGTAGACGCGTCACAACCGATTTTTTCCAAACAGGCCGATCCGTTTGAAAATAAAAAGGTGCTCGTCGTGGGCGGCAGAGGACTGCAGAGCAGGGATGAGGTTCAAGACCTGCAAAACACGGCCGATGCCATGGGCGCGGCGTTCGGGATCAGCCGGCCGGTGGCTCTGAATGCCTGGGGGGCCATGGACCGGCTGATCGGCGTATCCGGGACGATTGCCAAACCGGAGCTGTGTATCGCTGCCGGCGTGTCGGGTGCCGCCGCTTTTTATGCGGGGATTGAAAACAGCAAGGTCATCATTGCCATCAACACAGACCCGCATGCCCGCATCCTCAGGACAGCCGATGTGGTCATCATAGACGATTGCAAGGCTGTTATGGCTGAGGTGCTGAAGATGTACAGGCTTGACGCCGGCAGCGGGCCGCCGGAATAGCGGCCGATGACCGGTGGTTGTAGCGTAGTGGACGGAAGAATATAGCGATTCGAGAAGACTGTTTACCACGTCGAGGTTAGGGCAATCGGTTTAAAAAGGAGAAGGACGGAATGGACATCCAGGATTTTTCCATGGACTTTTTCTCACTGCGGGGAAAAAATGCCGTTGTCACCGGCGGCAACACCGGCTTGGGCAGTGCCTTTGCCCTGGCCCTGGCCAAGGCGGGAGCCAATCTGTTCATTCCCAGCATTTTGGCGGGCGACGGCGCGACACGCGGCCTGATAGAGGCCGAAGGCGTCGACTATGAATTCCTGCAGATCGACATTGCCGGGAACGGGGCCCCCAGGGCCATCATCGAAACCTGTGTCGACAGGCTGGGGTCCATAGACATCCTGGTGAACAGCGCCGGGGTTTCCATCCTTTGCGAGGTGGAAAAATTCGGCCGCGAGCAGTGGGACAAGATGGTGAGCGTCAACCTGACCGCGGCCTTTGAACTCGCTTTTGAGGCCACCCGGTTCATGATCCCTCAGAAAAGCGGCAAAATCATCAATATCTGTTCCCTGTTCTCCTTTCTGGGCGGTCAGTGGTCCCCGGCCTACGCCGCCACCAAGCACGGCCTGGCGGGTTTCACCAAGGCCTATTGCGACGAGCTCGCCCAGCACAACATTCAGGTGAACGGCATTGCGCCGGGGTATTACGCTACCGCCATTACCGAGAGGACCCGGAAAGATCCGGATGCCAACCGCAGGGTGTTGGAGCACATCCCCGCCAACCGCTGGGGGGAGACCATGGACCTGATGGGCACGACTGTTTTTCTGGCGAGCAGGGCCTCGGACTACGTCAACGGCCACATACTGGTAGTGGACGGCGGTTATCTGGTGCGCTGACATGCAGAAGAAATTCCTTATCGGCATAGACGGAGGCACCCAGAGCTCGAAAGTCATCATCTTCGATCTCGAGGGCAACATCGTCTCCCAGGGCAAAGAGGACCTGCGGCCCATGTTCATGCCCGAGCCCGGGGTGGCCGAACACCCGGGCGACGACCTGTGGGATTCGATCAAGGCGGCGAGCCGTCAGGCCCTGGAGCGGTTCCCGGAGGACCCCGGTTCGATTCTGGGACTGGGGCTTTGCACGATCAGATGCTGCCGTGCCTGTCTGAAGAAAGACGGCAGCCTGGCTTCGCCGGTTCTGAACTGGATGGATTTGCGCCTGGCCAGCCCATATGAGCACAACGACCCCGCGGTCGGCTATGTTACCACCAGTTCCGGTTACATCACCCATCGCCTGACCGGCCGCTTCACGGACACCGCCGCCAATTATGAGGGCATGTGGCCCATCGACAAGGACACCTGGCGATGGAGCGAAGAGCCCGGGGTTCTGGCAAGATTCAACCTGCCCGGAGAATTTCTTTTCGATCTCGTCATGCCCGGCGCCATCCTGGGGTATGTAACCGCGAAAGCCTCCCGGCAGACGGGCATTCCCGCGGGAATTCCGGTGGTGGCCACCGCCAATGACAAGGCGGTCGAAGCCCTGGGCGCGGGATTGCTCCCGGGAAAAACGGGCCTGGTGTCGCTGGGCACCTATATCGGCGGTATGGTGTTCGGCGAACGCAACGTCCAAGAGGCCCGCTCTTTTTTTGCCAACATGGCCGCGATTCCCGGCCGCTACCTGTACGAAAGCGGCGGCATTCGGCAGGGTATGTGGACGGTAAGCTGGTTCAGGAACCTGTTCGGCGAGGGGCTTGCCGAAGAAGCCCGCCAGAAGGGCGTTTCTGCGGAAGAGGTTCTGAACCGGGAAGCCGGGCAGATCCCAGCGGGCAGTGACGGACTGATGACGGTTCCGGAGTGGCTGGCGCCACCGGACAAGCCGTTCAAGAAAGGGGCCATGATCGGCTTCCATGCCGGGCACACCCGGGCGCACCTATACCGTTCCATCCTCGAATCCATTGCCTTGACCATGAAGAACCACATGGATGCCATGGGCGGGGAACTGAACAGAGAGCTGGAGCGGATCATCGTTTCCGGCGGCGGTTCCAGCGGCGATCTCTTCATGCAGATCTTTGCCGATGTGTTCAACCTGCCTGCGGTGAGAAACAGGGTCAACGGCGCCGCCGGGCTGGGTGCGGCCATTTGCGCGGCCGTGGCCACGGAGGCTTACCCCTCCTTTGAGGCCGCCATCGAAGCCATGGTAAAAGTTGAAGACGCCTTTTACCCGGTTGCTGAAAACGTTTCCATGTATGCGGCCATGAACGACCGTGTCTACCGGCACATAACCCGCTTTACCGACAGCGTTTTGCAAAAAGCGTATTCCATATTCAACCTGTAAACAGCTGTGCAGGGAAAAGGAGCGATGTTGAAAATGGCTTTAACCAGAAAAGAGATTGTGGCGGCGCTTGTCGAGATCGTCGGCGAGAGTCAGGTCATCACGGACGAGCAGGTGCTGAAGGAGAGCAGCGTTGACCGGTTTCGGCGCTTCGAAGCGTTACACGGTGTTTACCGGCTGCCGCTGCCGACAGCGGTGGTGAATGTTTTCAGCACACAGGAGGTGGCTGCCGTTATTCGCTTTGCCCATGAAAACAACGTCTGCGTCGTACCGCGGACCGGCCACACGGCCACGGAGGGGGGCCTGGAAACCGTTCTCGAAAACACCATTGTCATCGACGGATCGGGGATGAACAAAATTGTCGATATCGACCCCGCGAACATGCAGGCTACGGCGCAGTGCGGTGTCCCGCTGCAGGTTTTGGACGACTGCTTGAGGGAAAAGGGGTATACGACAGGCCACTCTCCCCAATCCAAACCCATTGCCCAGATGGGCGGACTGGTGGCAACCAGGAGCATCGGCCAGTTTTCAACCATGTACGGCGGCATCGAGGAGATGGTGGTCGGACTGGAAGCGGTTTTTCCGGACGGCGGGGTCACCCGCATTAAAAATGTTCCCAGGCGGGCGGCGGGCCCTGACATCCGCCACGTCATCATCGGCAACGAGGGGGCCCTTTGCTATATCACGGAGGTAACCGTAAAGATTTACAAGTATTTCCCTGAAAACAACCGTTTTCTCGGCTACACATTGGACAACATGAAAACCGGCTTCGACATTCTCCGGGAAGTCATGATCAACGGCTATCGGCCTTCGGTCGCCCGTCTTTACGATGTGGAGGACGGCGCCTATCACTTTTCCCACTTTGCGGCGGGTAAATGCGTCCTGATTTTCGTGGCCGAAGGCGTAAAACCGCTGGCCGATGCAACCGCTGCCGCCATCGAGGAGATCGTGGCCGGCTACGACGAATGCAAACCGGTGGCGGGCAAGCTGATCGAGCGGTGGTTCGCCCACCTCAACTGGGATCCTGCCGACCTTGCCCGGGAAAAGACCGAGATCATCGAAACCAAGAACATCTGCAACACCACCGAAATTTCCGGAAACTGGAGCATCATCAACGACATCTACGAGGTGTGCATGGAGCGGGTGAAAAACGAGATTCCCGATCTGACGCTGCTCGGGGCCCACTCCTCCCACAGCTACCTAAACGGCACCAACCTCTATTTTGTCTACTTCTACAACGTCGTGGACTGCCGGCCGGAAGAGGAGCTCACCAAGTACCACCTTCCCATCAAAAAGATCATCGTCGAAGAGACCATCAAGGCCGGAGGCTCCATGTGCCACCATCACGGGGTGGGCAAGCACCGCACCCCCTGGATCGAAAAGGAGTACGGTTCGTCCTATTACATCTTGAAAACCCTGAAGAAGGCATTCGACCCGCACGGAATCATGAACCCGGGGACCATTGTTCCCGTAACGGATAGGTGATGGACGGGCGGTCGCCCGACCGCTGAAATGCTCGTAAGGGTGCAGATTTCCGGAAACCGGTAAAGGCAACAGAACGCCCGGCCGTGCATCGGCACAGCCGGGCGTTTCCGTGAAGTCCTCACAGGTCTCAACTTAGAGCGGTTTCCAGAAAAACATTCCGAACAAGCATCCATCTTTGGCGAGTTTCAATGGAAACATAACGATCAGCCGACATGCCACCAGCGCTCCATGGCTTTCCACCCGTCTACGCTGCGGTTGGCGGCCAGGGGACCGTGGGCTACGGTTTTGCGGTTGGCGAATACATACTGGGCATAGACCGGGATGATGGTGCCGCCGTCGTCGCGCACGATTTCCTGCATTTCCCAGTACATGGCGCGGCGGCGCTCGGAGTCAAGCTCGGTGCGGGCCTGAACCAGCAGGGTATTGAAGCGTTCGTTTTTCCAGTGGGCGTCATTCCAGGGGGAGTCGGCGGCATACGCGCTGGTGAACATGAGGTCCTCGGTTGGCCGCCCGTTCCAGTAGCAGGTGCAGAAGGGCTTTTTCAGCCAGACATTGGACCAGTAGCCGTCGTTGGGTTCGCGTACCACCTTGATGTCGATGCCGGCCTTGCCGGCGGATTCACTGAAGAGCACGGCGGCATCCACGGCCTTGGCAAAAGCGGCGTCGGCGGCGTGGAGCTTCACCGACAGTTTGTCCATTCCGGCCTTTTTCAGGTGGTGACGGGCCTTGTCCGGGTCGTAGACGCGTTGTTTCATTTCCGTGTTGAAGTACCGGTTGGCCGGTGTTATGGGGCTGTCATTGCCCACCTGACCGAAGCCTGCCAGGAGGATGTCCACCATCTGCTGGCGGTTGATGGCGTATTTCAGGGCCAGGCGCACGTTGACGTCGTCAAAGGGGGCCACGTCGGTGAACATGGGCATTGTAAAATGCTGGGTGCCGGTGACGGCATTTACCTCGATATCCGGCTTTTTCTCGAGAAGGTGCACGGTGCTGAGGTCGACGCTGCCGATACAGTCCGCTTTGCCGGTGAGGAGAGCGTTTGTCCGGGCGGCCTGGTCGCTGAGCGGCACCAGTTCGACCCTGTCGAAGTTGGCACGGCCTTCTTTCCAGTAGTTGGGGTTGCGTTCGCCCACGTAGCGCACGCCGGGTTCGAATGCGCTCAATTTGTAGCCGCCGGTGGCGACCCCTGACTGCCAGTCGATTTTGCCGTCCTTGGCCGGAAAGATGATGAAGAAATACTCCGATACCACGTAGGGGAAGTCGGCATTTCCCTCGGCCAGTTCGAACACCACGGTGTGGTTGTCCAACTTGCGGATATCCTTTACTCCTTTCAACAGGGTTTTTCCGGCCGACTTGGTGTTTTCGCCGCGGTGGTGGTTGATGGAGGCGATGACATCATCCGCGTCCATGGATTTCCCGTTGTGGAAGGTGACGTCCTTGCGCAGGCGGAAGGTCCAGACGCCGGCATCGGCACTGGCTTCCCATGATTCGGCCAGTTCCGGCACGACGGCACCGTTGTGATCGATTTCGGTCAGGCAGTTGCCGATGGCCCCCACCATGAAAGCGTTGATGACTCCTGTTCCGTAGGTGGCGGGGTCCAGGGATTCGGCCGTGCTGGCCCCGGCCATGCCAAGGCGGAAGACACCGCCCTTTTGGGGTGCGGCCGCTAGGGCCTTGGGAAGCGGCAGCATGCCGGCGGCTCCCAGGGCACCGCCGGCCAACAGCAGGGTGTTGAACTGACGACGGGTGATTCCATTGCCATTATCCATATCAGGCCTCCTTTTGTTTTAGGTCCGTACAATCAAAAGCATTGGTTTCGGGAAATATCAAGGATACCTAATATTGGTTTTTAAAGCAAGGGAATGCTCACGTGGTAGGTACCGCTTTCCAGCCTGGCTTTCAGAGGAAGGTTACCTTTTTTGAAAACCTTCATCATGGCTGTGTTGGAAAACAGAACTTCCGCTGCAAATGTTTTTACCCCTCTTTCTTTGGCGAGACGGACGAGCGTTAGATACAAAAATGTGGCAATGCCCTGGGCCTGATAGCTTTCATCGACGATAAAGACCACTTCGGCCATTTCGGTTCCCGGAATCCTGATATAACGCCCTTCGGCGATGATACGCTCCTTTTTTCCCGTACCGGACAAACCCACGATAGACATAATCCTGGTCCAGTCTACGTTGACGTATTTTTGCATTTCCGAGTGGGGCATCGTCCGAACCGAATGAAAGTAACGGGAATAAACCGATTTGTCGGAGAAGCGATAAAAAAAACGCCGCATGCCTTCTTCATCGGAAGGTTTTATGGGACGAAAACGAACATCTATTCCCTCTTTGAATGTATGCACCTCATTGATTTCTGAGGGATAGAGATGGGCGCTCCCGGCCAGGAATATTTGGTCCCGATAGAGAAGATGGCTGTTTTTGGCCTTTTCAACCAATTCGGCCCGGTCGTCCGGATGGGCAATTTCTATCAGGGCCTGGGCGCGTTCACGCACGGTAAGCCCTTCCAAATGGGCCGCGCCGAACTCGGTAACGATTGTCAACACCGATTCATAACGCGTAAATTGATTGGGATGGTCGGCAATGGACACCCGTATGTTTGGAGCGCCGGAATCATCGCGGCTGCTCAGCTCAAATATAGCGTGTCCACCGCTGGAAAGCTCGGCACCGGCAAAAAGATCCATGGTCTCGGAAGGCCCGGTGGAAATCCCGCCTTTTCCCAGATCCAGGATCACCCGCCCGAACAAATCGATTTTATCGGCCGGTATGATGGAAACAAACTTAGGGTTGCCGCCGATGGTCGAGGGGTTGATCACCTTGTCTATGGGTTGGAACTCGATCAAGGGGTTGTGATCCATCCATTCCAGCAAATGTTCCGTTCCGATGGCGTAGGACGTCAGGGATTTGCCGCGGTGTGTATCTTTGAATCGATTCGTGACGGCACCGCTCAGCATCAGTTCCATGAGGGCATCCGTAAAGAAAGGCGAATGGATGCCCAAATCCTTTTTGCCATTTAAATGTCTACCGAGCGCCTCGAAAAATGGGCCGTTGAAAAACGCGACACAACTTTCATCCTCGATCAGGGCCGCCACATTGCAGGCAATCCGATCGGTCACCTCCTCCACGTCCCACCTTGGGAAGAATATCGGCGGTTCTTCCGCCCGCACCAACAAATTGAATTCGGACAGGTGGACGAACGTGTCGCCGAAGGTATAGGGGGTATAGGTGCTGATTTCACCGACGGTCACGGCGGCTTTTTGCATGGCTTCCCTGGCCACGTCCACGGCAACACCCAGGCTGCAGTAACCGGCATCGTTCGGCGGCGTGACCTGGATGATGGCGGCGTCGATGTTTACGAGTCCCTCTTTGATCAGATAGGGTATGCGCACGAAGCGGCTGGGTATAAAATCGATCTGACCCTTGGAAATAGCCGCTTCAGCCATCCAGCCCGAATAAAATGTTTTCAGCCTGAATTTTTTGGAATTCAAGGCCTGCGGGGAAATGGCATCACCGAAGCTCAGGAGCTGAACTATTTCGATGTCTTCCAATTTCCTCGAATTCGAAGACATGATGTGCCGCATGGTCGTGCGCGGTTCAGCCACCCCCGAGCCCATAAAAATACTCATTCCCGGTTTCAGTTTTTGCAGTATCTGTTCCGGTTTGATTAAAAAGGACTCCCAGCGGTTCTTTGCGTATCGATCCATACGGCGTTCTCCGATATCCGGCTGCTTCGAACCGGGGCAGCGGGCGAATCATAACAGGCATCATGCCTTCCTATTCCCTGCATCTGCGGCACACCCGAAAATCGCTCAGGTTGGATCATTGTTAATATCTGCCTGAAAACGATGCAGAAACCACTGCATGGGATTGAGCAATTCAAAACCCATGCCGGTCATTGCCTGCCTGGCCTGGCGGATATTCTTGGTCAGCAGATATAAAAATATGGCGACACGTCCCTCTTTCCAATCCCTTAAGACGAGCATGCTGGTGATGGAAATGTCGTGATCGCTCAAGGTCCTGGTGGCCTGGCTGACGGCACCGGCATTGGCGGGGGCTTCAACTCCCATAAAACAGCCGGGTTTCCCGCCACCCAATAGCTGAATAAAACCGGTCAACATGTCCCGGTCCGAAATGATGCCGATAATTTTACGGTCGTCATCGACGATGGGGAACGCTCCCACTTTGACGCTTTCGAAAAGAAGCAGCACATCCTGAAGGGTATGCCGGGTAGAAATATGGTAGGGGCTCTCGACCATTATGTCAGCTATGGTAAGCGGTGCAACCATTTCCGGGGTATCGCCCTTGCGATCGGAAGGATAGGGTGTCGCACTTCTTATATCTCGATCGCTGACCATGCCGATCAGTCGATTTCCGCTGTCAACGACCGGAAGATGGCGGATGTTGTGCCGGGTCATTTTGGCCCGGGCTTCGGAAATCCTGGCGTTTTTTTCTATCGTGACAACTTTTTTGCCTCGTTCGAATTGCGTAGCGGCCATTGCATGTCACCTCCCTTAAGACATGTGCGGCATGTGGTTATAGCGGTTGCCACGCCTGGGGCGGATCAGCTGCGGCGTATCACGATATGAAGCGGGTGGCATTCATTGGTACCGGAACAGGTTCGTGACAACCGGCATCCATAGAAAAGGTGTATAATGACGATTAGGGGCTAGGGTGTGCCGGGTGCCTGCATGCCGAATGTGAGGTGCCGGGCGTCTTCCGGTGTGACCTCATCCATCTTTTCTCCACAGCAAATCAGTTCACCCTCCCCCTTTTTGAGAATGGTGACTATTTTTTCACACTTTTTGCACTTGTAGACATGACCTTTTTCTTGCACGATATCCTCCTTTCGCCGGTGGTTTCCCGGTTTGCCGGGGCATATTTTTAAAATCGAAACAATTGCCGATTTTCACTGAAACGAACGTTTCGTTTATTGGCTCGGCGCGAAAAAAGGAAGATCCTGTGGCGGAACAGATCAGATGGCGGCCCCTTTGTTTAGGGGCTAGAGGCATCTTTTTGGCGGATTGCGCAACATCCAGATTGGAATACGGCCAGATGCTTACATCTATAAGATATTGCTCCCTTATGGACTTGTCAATACCTGGAGATTGTTCAGGAAATTAATGTCCTTCACAATCGGTTGTGGTTGCGGTTCCATGGAAACAAATCAGCGCCCAAGGCAGTCAAGGCCCCTTAGAGGGGCCTTCCTCAGCCCTTAAGGCTCTGCCGGAGGTCGCTGATTGGTCAGCGCGTAGGCCCGTGGGTGATGGTGACCAGCAGTTTGCCCGTTTTTAATTCGATCTGGCCGCTGTCTCCTTCGAAAACATTGCTGATGCCCCGGGTGCTCCCCAGGCTGAGGTCCTCGTTGTTCAGGGTATACAAAAATCCGGACAGGACAATGCCGCTTACCTTTTCCGTCAGCGGCATGAGGGACAGGAGATCTCCCTTTTGGCCCAGGAGCCGGACCCGCTGGCCGCCCTGAAGCACGAAGATTTCCTGGTTGCCGTCCAGAATCCTGGCTTCGATGGTTTGCAGCTCGCCGGCCACCAGGATCAGGGCATTGGCAAAGGTCATATCCCACCGCCCTCCCAGGGCGCCCAGAATGATGATTTCGTCGGGATTTTTATCCAGGGCCGCACGCACCGCCAGCCAGAGATCGGTTTCGTCCTTTCGAGAAGGATGGCGGTCGATGCGGGCGCCCTTTTCTTCGGCACTTGCAAGGTCGGCCGGGTCGGCGGAATCCATGTCTCCCACAACCACATGCGGGGTGATTCCCAATCTCTTACAGTGCTTCAGACCACCGTCGGCGGCTATGATAAGGTCCCGACGCGGCGAGATTTTAATGCCGTCCGGCCAGCTGGTCAGCAGGCCGTTGGCGAAGATAACAGCACGCATGTCAACTCCTTCAGTTTTCAGCATGAGTCAGGTTGAGGCTCTCCGCGGCAAACCCGATAAACAGATCATGTCAGGTTTAAATAACTGTAATCATTTTTATGTTGAGGTAAAGCACAATTTTTTCGCCGACCAACGGTGGTGGGTCATGGTTGGCGAGATCGAAGGTGAGCTCAAGAAAGCTTCCGGTGCCGATTCTTACCCGATAGCACCGGCCGGCAAAGGTCCTGTTGAGCACCTCGCCTTGGATGATGGCCACATCCGTGCCCGCCGCCGGGGGGGTGAGGGCGGCGCACTCCGGCGGCAGCAGAACGGTGACAGCGGCGCCGACGCCGCAGTGGCAAGAGGACGGGCGTAGGGCCCCCAGGGCCGTATCGATAGCGCCTTCGGCATTGACGGCGCCCGGGAGCAGGTTGTTGAATCCCAGAAATTCGGCAACGAAGACACTCGCAGGAAACCGGTAGAGGTCTTCAGGCACCGCCTGCTGCATGATCTGCCCTTTGTTCATGACGGCGATTTCGTCGGCGATGCCGAAGGCCTCCGATTGATCGTGGGTAACGAATATGGCCGTCATTTTAAGTTGTTTGAGGAGGTTGCGGATCTCCGGCAGCAGCCTTTCGCGCAAGGCCCTGTCCAGGGAGCCCATGGGTTCGTCCAGCATCAGCAGGCGGGGGCGTGGAGCCAGGCTGCGGGCCAGGGCCACGCGCTGTTTTTCTCCACCCGAAAGAGAGGCGACATCGCGCCGTCCGAGGTCGGCCAATCCGGTCAATTCCAGCATTTCGTCTGTCAGCGATGCGGCCTTTCCAGGGTCCATGTTGAGCATCTGAAGACCGAAGGCCACGTTCTGAAACACATTTTTGTGGGGAAACAGGGCAAAATCCTGAAACATCATGCCAAACTGCCGTTGGTGGGCCGGTCGGCGGGTGAGATCCTTCCCTGCGAAAATGACCCGGCCACGATCCGGGTTTTCGAGGCCCGCTATCAGGCGCAGGAGTGTTGTTTTGCCGCATCCGGAGGGCCCCAGAAGACATAAAATGCGTCCCTTCGCCAGGGACAGCGAAACGTCACGCACGGCGGGCTCATCGAAGCGCTTGCTCAAGCATTTGCATTCCAGGATGGTCATGGTCTAAAAATCCCCCGAGGCACGTCGCATTTTTTCAAGCATCAGAAAGCCGGCTGCCGTCGTTATCATCAAGAGGCAGCTCATGGCCATGGCCTGGCCATAATTCATGGCACCGGGATAGTTCAGAAAGCGGTAAACGGCCAGGGGCAGGGTGGGTGCCTGTGGCCGGGCCACGAAAACCGTGGCCCCGAATTCACCCATGCTGATGGCAAACGCGAATACGGCACCCACCAGAAGGGCCCGGCTCAAGATGGGCCAATCCACGGTCAGCCAAGTGCGGCGCGGGGATGCTCCCAGGGTGGCGGCGGCTTCACGCAGGCTCTGAGGGATGCTGCGCCAGGCCGGCAGAAGACTCCTGATGACGAAGGGCAGGGCCACGAGGGCATGGGCAATAGGGGGCAGCAGCCATGACGACCTCAAATTGAAGGGCGGTTTGTCGAGGGCGATGATGAAGCCGAAGCCCAGGGTTACCGCCGATGTCGACAGGGGCAGCATCAGCAGGGGGTCGAGGGTGCCGGCAAATTTCTGCTGGGGCGTGGCCAGAAAAGCGGCGGCCAGCCATCCCAGGGACAGGGCGATCAGGGTTGCCGCAAGGGCATAACCCAACGAGTTGAGCATGGCGGCGGCCGGCGCGACGTATAAAATCGATTGCTGGCGATTTTCGAACAGGGCGGTGTAATAGGTGAGGCCGGGCCCGCTTTCGGTGGCAAACGACCGGATGATCAACGCCAGGATCGGCGCACCCAGCAAAAGGGCCATGAACCCCACGCAGGCGCCCACGACAAACCTGTCCGCTCCCCTGTCTGCCTGGCGGTATCGGCGGTTGAATCCTTCGGGCAGCAGGGAAAAGGAGGCGCGTCTTTCCAGTCGTGTGTAAAGGGCCATCAGGCAAAAGGTGAACACGATCTGAATGAGGGACAGGGCGGCGGCCAAAGGGAGGTTGAAAAGGTGGACCGCCTGTCTGTAAATTTCCACCTCCAGGGTTGCCAGGCGCGGCCCCCCGAGGATCAGCACCACACCGAAGCTGGTGAAGCAGAAAATGAAGACGAGCAGGGAAGACGCCAGTATGGCGGGGGCCAGAAGGGGAAGGGTGACCTTGAAAAATGCGGTCCGTTCGGCGGCGCCGAGCATACGGGCGGCGTCATGCAGGTTAACGGGCAAACGCTCCCAAAATCCGCCGACGATGTGCAGCACCACGGTAAAGTTGTAAAAGACATGGGCGATCAGGAACAGCGCCACCGTGTGGTCCAGGTGAAAGACGGCGCCTTCCAGGCCGAACAGGTGTATGCAGGCGGCGTTGGCCAACCCGCCCCGGCCTAAAAGCGCCTTGAAGGCCGCTGCCGTGACCACGGTGGGCAGAACGAAAGGAACCGTGGCCAGGTTCCGGATCAGGGCCTTGCCTTTAAACGTGTAGCGGGCAAAGACAAAGGCGGCGGGCAGCGCCGCCGCCAGGGTCAGCAAGGTCGACAGCGCCGCCTGCCAGGTGGTGAACCAAAGCACGCGGGCGTAGTGCCAGGTGTCGAACAGTTTCTGAAGCCCCTTCCAATCCAGGGCACCCTCGGGTGCGAGGCTGAGCATGAAAATACGGATCAGGGGATAGAAATAGAACAGGCTCAAAAAAACGAGCGGCGGTGCAATCAGAAGGTGGCGGGGTACGCTTTTCACCGCAATACCGTCTCCGTCCACGCTTCCAGCCATTTTTCGCGGCCCTCTTCGATGG